>JADFQN010000072.1 GCA_022561755.1 Bacteroidota bacterium | reverse complement strand
AGGTTGCCCCGGCGCAGATGGAACCCGGCACATACCGTAGCATTCGGGGGAACGATGCGCTGGCGCTAGGACTGGTTGCGGCGAGTGTAAAAAGCGGACTTGGGCTCTTTTACGGCTCCTATCCGATCACGCCCGCATCCGAACTGCTCCATGCCCTCAGCCACTTCAAGGAATTCGGAGTGCGGACGTTTCAGGCCGAGGACGAGATCGCTGCTGCGGGCTCGGCGCTCGGCGCGTCGTTCGGCGGGCAGCTTGGCGTGACCGCCACGAGCGGCCCCGGTATGGCCCTGAAGGGTGAGACCATCAGCCTCGCCATGATGACCGAGCTCCCGATGGTGATCGTGGACGTGCAGCGCGCTGGACCAAGCACCGGCATGCCAACCAAAACCGAACAAAGCGACCTGTTGATGGCCGTCTACGGCCGCAATGGCGAAGCCCCTATACCTGTATTGGCCGCCTGCACACCCGGCGATTGCTTCGAAGTAGCCTACGAAGCCGCACGCATCGCCGTGAAGTACATGACACCGGTCATCCTGCTCTCGGACGGCTACCTCGGCAACGGCGCTGAGCCGTGGCGCATCCCGGACCCGGATGCGCTGATACCGTTTGAAATCCGGCTGGCCGACCCGGAAACGGCCGCCCGCGACGAGGACGGCGCTTTCCTCCCGTATGTACGAGATGAGGCAACCAACGCACGTCCGTGGGCGCCTCCGGGAGTGGCCGGGCTCGAGCATCGCCTGGGCGGCCTCGAAAAAGATTTTCTCTCGGGCGACGTCTCGTACGACCCGGAAAACCATCGGCTCATGACCGAGATCCGCGCCGCCAAGGTGGCGGGTATCGCAAACGAGCTTCCTCCGCTCGCCGTAGAAGGCGATGAAAAAGGCGATGTACTCGTCCTCGGCTGGGGATCGACGTACGGCGCCATCAAGGCTGCGGTGGAACGAACGCGAGCCCAGGGCCTCAGTGTGGGGCACGCGCATTTGCGGTGGCTCAACCCGTTCCCGAACGACCTCGGCGCGGTGCTTTCGTGCTTTTCAAAGGTGCTCATTCCCGAACTCAACCACGGCCAACTTGTGCGGCTGATCCGGGAGCGCTTCCTGCTTCCGGCCAAGAGCCTCGCTAAAATTCAGGGCCTCCCCTTCAAAACAAGCGAAATTGAGGAGGCCATTCATCAGGCAGCCTCCACCTAGAGCCGTACGGGCACGCCGTCGGCGTGCCCCGACTACCTAAACATGGGCACACCACCGGTGTGCCCCAACGAGCATGAACGACGACAACAAACCCAAAGGCGTCCGACCGGCAGGTCTTCCGAAGAAGGCCGTTGGCCCTCCGGGAGCCAGGCCCTCCGGACCGAAAGGCCCAAAGCCCGCCGGTCCTCCCGGAAAACCCAGTCGGCCTCCCGCACGGCTCGGCGCACGCCCCGCCCCGCCACAACAGGCGCGCATTGTGCCGCAACCATCCGGTGATGGCGAAGCGGAAGGCCTGCCTGTCTTGACCAAGAAGGACTTCGATTCCGGAGCCGATGTGCGCTGGTGCCCCGGCTGCGGCGACTACGCGGTCCTCGCCGCCGTCCGGCGTGTTCTTCCTGAGCTGACCGAAAAGAAAGAAGACGTCGTGTTCATCTCGGGCATCGGCTGCGCGAGCCGGTTCCCCTACTACATGAACACGTATGGCGTCCACTCCATCCACGGACGGGCGCCAACGCTGGCGACGGGCCTCAAGGCCAGCCGACCGGAGCTGGATGTGTGGGTGGTCACGGGAGACGGCGACGCGCTGTCCATCGGCGCCGGGCACTTTGCCCACGTGCTGCGCAGGAATGTGGACCTGCAGATCATTCTATTCAATAACGAGATTTACGGTCTTACGAAGGGCCAGTACAGCCCTACGAGCGAGATGGGCAAGGTTACCAAGAGCACTCCCTACGGCTCGCTGGATCATCCCTTCAACCCGTTGGGCCTCGGCTTCGGCGCCGAAGGCACGTTCCTCGCGCGCACGCTGGATCGCGACCCGAAGCACATGCAGGCGATTTTCCGCCGGGCCCACGCACACCGCGGAACGAGTCTGGTGGAGGTCTACCAGAATTGCAACATCTTCAACGACGGTGCTTTCTTCACGTACACCGAGCGTGAATCAAGGGCTCTCAACACCGTCCTTCTTGAGCACGGCCGGCCCGTCGTCTACGACGAGGGCCGGAAGGGTCTCAAACTCGATGGCCTCCAACTCAAAAGCATCGACCTCACGAACGGCTCGTCAACGTCGGATTGCCTCGTTCACGACGAAACCGACCGGACGCTGGCGCAGATCTACATGCAGCAACTCTTCCGGAACGCCGAACTGCCACGGCCATTCGGTGTAATCTATGTGGAGAACCGCCCGACGTACGACGCCCTGATGCAGGCGCAGATCGACGAGGTGACCGCAAAGAAAGGCAAGGGCGACCTGAAGGCGCTGCTCCACGCGGGCCACACGTGGACGATTGATTAGCGCTTCGTGAAACGGATTGTCCTCGACGCATTCCCTGCCTCCAACCTCACCAAGTAGACCCCTGGGCGGAGCGCGTTGCCGTCGAGTTGCACTTCATACTCGCCCCGAGCGTGCTCACCATCGACGAGAACGGCTACTTCGCGACCCAGTACGTCGAACATTTCAAGTCTCACATTCATGGCTGCTGGGAGCGAGTAGCGGATGGTCGCCTCGTCCGTAATCGGGTTAGGTGCGACGCGGGAGAGGAAAATTGACTCAGCACCTTCGGGTTCTTGCTCAACTTGCGATTCGACGAGCTCGGGGTCAAACCCGCCCTCATCGTATACCTCTTGAATCGCATTGGCAGCAATTCGCATCCACGTGATGGAATCCAAATTATTGCTGCCACGACCAAACACAATGGCAAAGGCAATCTCTTGCTCGCCGCCCGGCTCAATCACGAACGGCCCCGTGGAAAGAAGTCCTCGTTTGTTGCCCGCACCGTTCCCCGAACCACTGCCATCGGTGTTCAACTCACTCCAATACGCACCGGCAACGGGATCTCCGGGAAAAACGAACTTCGTTTCGGGTCCACCAGTCTGGTATCCACGGCCTCCTTCCGTTATTGGCGTCCCGTCCCGCCAGAGTCCCCTCATTACGTTGTAGTAGTGATGAGACAGAAAGGGGTCACCCATTCCTGGTTCCGTGGAAGCATTGAAGGCCATCCCTGCCGAGGTCATCCCCATGCGCTCTCCTACCTCGTCTACGTCTCCATCTCCATCATCATCCAACCCGTTGGCGTCAACAATAGGGCCTTGAAGAAGTTTTACGCCCAGTGCCGGCGGACGGTCACCATATACGGGATCGTTCTCGGTATTGTAGGCATAGGCCATCATCAGCGTCGTGTCGCTGCCCGCATACTCGCCAACATCACCAATGTCGGTATCCCACCAGAATGTGGCGAACATGCTGTCCATGGGTAGGGTGCTCTTGTTCAGCAATCGATAGATGTAGTAGGTAGCGTCTTCGTAGGCTTGCAATGGAGTGTCTACCGCGAAAGCCGTTACCTGCACCTCGATACCCAGTGGATCACCCTGTGACCGCGTGTGTTCGTTTCCCAGGTCATTCATCACCCACCAGGCTGTTTGATCTCCCCAGATCGCGGGCTGGTCTCCCCCCTCCAAGTTGTAGTTGTTCGGATTTCCGTCACCATCAAGCACTGGAGCACCGAGGTCGTGCGGCCACTCTCTAAGGTCATCCGTCGCCTCTCCTGTCTGGAGGTAGTGTTCCACATGCGTCTTGTTCACCTTGAAGATTCGATCGTACGCCGAACAATCTGTCGGAGGGTTGCCCGACGGATCCAGCGGCCCAGGCCAGAACTCTTGGTTCACAAAGGTCGCCGACGCGGTGCGAAGCTCCCCTTGGACCATCCCGCCCAGCCACAACTGTGCTGCAAACGCTGCCGACATCCCAGAATCTTTCGGCACCTCGTAGGCTGAGAAAGCCCCGGTGGTACTTGAGTAGAACAAGTTCCCTCCATTAAAAAGCCCTGCTCTGACGTTGCCAACGTCGAGATCTGCGGTGGCCTCGCCTTGGTCGCACGTACCAATAGTTTGGGCGAACGCAGAACACGATAGGAAAAGCAGAAACAGCGCGGTAACAGATCGCATATGCGTAGAAGGAGAAGGTAGGAGGAGAGATCAGATTTACTTCCGTATAGATACAAACCATCGCATTGGGAGGAAGGGCAAATCTACGTGCCCCGAAGTCACAGAGCTACCTTACAATCCACCGTCAGAGCACGCATGCGCAGCGTTTTAGCCATTCTCTTCCTTACGCTCCTCGTCGTCACGGCTTGCTTTAGCCAACCTGGTACAGCTGAGGAAGACAATACGACCGAATCGGATACCCTCGATCCGATCACCGCCTACAGTGACGGCGGTGCTATCCACTTGAACGCGCCGACACAAGCCAGGCTTATTGAACAAGACCCGCTCTGGGCGGAAGTACTCCGGATCCACTACGACGCCATCGTGATGGACGGCCACATCGACACGCCGTCGCGGATGGTGGATGAAGGATTCGATTTTGGAACACGGCACACACCCCGCCGAAGTGACCACCATGTAGACATCCCCAGGATGTTTGAAGGCGGGCTCGACGCCCCGTTCTTCTCTATCTACGTGTCGTCACGATTAGGTGAGGGAAGCGAAAGCACGGCTCGGGCCCTCCGGATGATTGCCGAGGTGAAGCGACAAGTTGCCGCGAACATCGAGCAGTCCGGAATAGCGTACTCGGCAGAAGATGTCATTCGTCTCACCCGATCAGGACGCAAGGCCATCCTGATGGGCCTGGAGGGCGGGCACGCTTTGCAGGCCTCGGAGGAAGTATTGGAGCAACTCTACGACGCCGGGATCCGCTACGTCACCCTCACCCACACAGGTACGCATTCGTGGGCGGACGCTTCTCAAAGTCGGCCACAACACGGTGGGTTATCGGATCGAGGTCGTGAGCTTGTCAGGGCGATGAACCGACTGGGCATGCTCGTGGACCTGTCGCATGTCTCGGATTCGACGTTCTACGACGCGCTGGAGGTTGCCGAGGCGCCGGTCATCCTTAGCCACTCCTCAGCGCGCGCGCTGGTGAACAACGTCCGAAACGTAGACGACGACATGCTCCGTGCCGTGGCCGATAACGGCGGCGTGGTGATGGTCAACTTCTTCGACCCGATGGTGAATGGACACCTGACCGAGGAGGTGATGGACGCCGTCTATGATCGCCTCCAAAGAGAACACCAGGGAAACCTGAGACAGATCTGGGCGGTGATCCGTTCAGAACGGAGAGATCGGGGCATCCCATCGGGTACGCTCGAAGACATCCTGAACCACATCGACCACGTGGCGCACGTGGCGGGTGTAGACCACGTAGGCCTCGGCTCCGACTTCGACGGTGTGTCTGCCCTCCCGGATGGTATGGAGGACGTGACGCGTCTTCCTTGGATCACGTACGGCCTGCTCAAACGTGGCTATTCGGAGGGAGACGTCCGGAAGATTCTGGGTGGCAATACGCTACGGGTGATGGAAGAGGCGGAGCAGGTCGCGTTCGATTCGACTAACTAGGTCGCATCGTTCAGCGCAGTTTGACAATCGAAAATACCTGCTCCTCCCCCGCCGCCTCGAAACGAACGACGTACGTTCCAGGCGCCAGGTCGGCGCCGTTGAAAACGACCTCGTAGGACCCCGCTTGTTGTTCGGCGTCTACGAGCACAGCCACTTCTCTTCCCAATGCATCGTAGACGACCATGCGCGCCACCATTGCCGCAGGCAGTTCGTAGCGAACGGTGGCCTGATCGGTGAACGGGTTGGGGAATGGCGGCGAAACGCGAAGTTGGAACCCGCTAATCGGCTGCAACTCGCCTTCTACTCGTTGTGGATTGAGAAGGCCTGATTGCCATGCTTCTCGTGTTGCGTGGGCCGCGAATCGAAGTTGGGTGACGGAATCGAGGTTGTCCGTTCCCTGCCCAAACGGCAGGGCAAACACGACTTCAGTTGATTCGCCCGGCTCTAGTCGAAATGGCCCTGTGTGTACCAGCATATACGCGTTGCCTGGCGGGACACTACCACCTTCGCAATTATTGCGCGCACTCCAACATTCATTAGCAACCGGGTCAGCAGGAAAAACAAAGACCGTTGGTGGACCATTAGTTTCGTATCCAAACCCTGCCGACGTAAAAGGCGTGCCGTCTTTCCAACGCCCCTGCATGTGATGGTAGTATTGCTCTTTGGTCCGGGGATCCGACGTAGCAGGTTCTGTACAGCCACCGCAGTAGTACGTCGCTGCCGTCATTCCAAGGCGCTCGCCCGGCTCATCAACTTCACCGTCTTCGTCGTCATCACGTCCATTTGGCAGACCAACCGGACCCTGAACTACCTGATATCCTTGTGCCGGTGGGATGCCATAGACATTGTCATCTTCACCACCGTTGTACACGTAACCCACAGATAGCGTTGAATCTGATCCAACCCAATCATCGCTCGCATCGCCCAGGTCGGGGTCCATCCACAGTGAGACATACGCACTGTCAATTGTGTTCACACTCCGGTTAATGATCTCGTACCTGTAGTACGACGCCTGCTTCAACGCACGCATTCCCGACCCAACTGCGAAGGCGCTGGCCTGCACCTCGATACCGAGCGGACTGCTTAGGGTCTCTTCGTGCACGTTGCCCACGTCGTTCATCACCCACCACGCTGTTTGATCACCATAAATCGCTGGTTGATCTCCTCCGGCAAGATTGTAGTTGCCTTCCATGCCGTCGCCGTCGAGAACGGGTGCGCCCCACGATACGGGCCAGTCGCGGAGATCGTCAGTCGCAACACCCGTAAGGAGATAACGTGCTACATCGGCGCGGCTCACAACAAAAATGCGATCGTAGGCTGTACAATCGTTTGGGCTGGGAAGTACCGCGTCATCGCCCAAGGGTCCCGGCCAGAACTCGTAGCGTGTATAGCGCGCACCGGCGACGCGCAACCGTCCGTTTACTTTTCCGCCCACCCAGAAGGTCGTCGCAAAAACAGGTGAGTTACCAGTTCCCTTAGGGACGGCATAGCCATTTCCGGCCGTTGTCGAGTTACCAAAGAAAAGGGCTCCGGTATTGAAGACGCGGGCAAAGACATCGCCTCCGTCCACGTTTAAGTCGCCTTCCGCTACGCCAAGTTCACACGTTCCCGGGGTTTGGGCGAACGCAGGCACAACTATTAGAAACAGGAGCAGGACGGCGTATCGCATCGCTCAGCGGAGTTTGATCATCGTGAATGCCCGCTCCTCCCCCGCCGCCTCGAACCGAACGACGTATGTTCCAGCCGCCAGGTCGGCGCCGTTGAAAACGACCTCGTAGGACCCGGCCTGCTGCTCGCCGTCAACGAGAACGGCCACTTCTCTTCCGAGCGCATCGGAGACAGTCATGCGGACTCGCATCGGCTCGGGCAGCTCGTAGCGTATCGTGGTCTGTTCGGTGAACGGGTTTGGGAACGGGGGCGAGACCTGCAGCTGAAATGTCTCTGGCAAAGGCTCAGCCGCCACTCGTTGCGGGGCTAGAACGCCTGTGTCCCACGCTGCTTGCGTGCTATACGCGGCAGCACGAAGCTGAGTAACTGAGTCCAGATTGTCACTACCCTGAGCGAAGGGTAGCGCAAATACTACCTCCGTGGATTGCCCAGGACCGAGACTAAATGGACCAGTGTGGACGACTAGGCGCTGGTAGTTGGGTGGCACGTAACCCCCTTGGCAATCATTCGCCATGCTCCAGCACTGGCTGGTGACAGGATCGCCCGGAAATACAAACTTCGTCGGCGGACCGTCGGTCTCAAAACCAAACCCTGCCGCCGTAAACGGAGTGCCGTCCTTCCATCGTCCCTGCATATGATTATAGTACTCCTCCTTTGTCTGGGGGTCAGTTGTGGCCGTGTTTGTACAGCCATTGCACCAATATGTGAATGCCGTGAGCCCGACGCGCTCATCTTGCTCGTCCACCACTCCATCCCTGTCATCGTCTAGACCGTTCGGCAAGGCCACGGGACCTTGGACAATTTGAAGGCCCCATGCGGGGGGTATGCCATATACATTGTCATCGATGTCTCCGTTATAACCAAACCCCAACGAAAGCGTGGTGTCACTCCCAACCCAGTCGTCGCTCTGATCGCCAATACTCAAATCTGTGTACAAGGAAACGTGCATACTGTCGATGAAATGCGAGTTCCGGTTGACTATCCGATATCGATAGTAGGTCGCTTGCCGTAAGGCAAGAATGCCCGTTCCTACTGCGAAAGCACTCACTTGCACCTCTATACCGAGTGGATTGCTTCCGGTCTCCTCGTGCACGTTTCCCACGTCGTTCATCACCCACCATGCCATCTGATCGCCGTAGATCGCAGGCTGATCTCCGCCGCTCAAGTTGTAGTTGCCCTCAACCCCATCTCCATCCAGAACGGGCGCCCCCCATGACGCTGGCCAGTCACGGAGGTCATCCGTTGCATCGCCAGTTCGGAGATAGTGGCGAATGTCATCTCGAGAAACGACAAGAATACGGTCGAACGCCGAGCAGTCAACAGGATTTGGAAGAGTCGCACCGTTCTGAAGGGGCCCTGGCCAATACTCCCAGTCGTGATAGCGAGCAGCTGCAACTCGCAATTCGTCATTCACCTTTCCACCAACCCAAAGCCCAGACGAGAATATCGGTGAGTTCTCCGTATCGCGCGGAACGAGATACCCGTTGCCAGATGTCGTTCCGGCGCCAAAGAAAAGATTACCCTCGTTGAATACACGGGCAAAGACCTCGCTGCCGTCAACATCCAGATCGCCCTCGGCTACGCCACGCTCACACGAACCCGGCGTCTGCGCAAAAATGGGCGCAACCAGAAGAAACAAGAGTGGGATGGCATATCGCATCACTCAGCGCAGTTTGACAATCGAAAATGCCCGCTCCTCCCCCGCCGCCTCGAACCGAACCACGTACGTGCCTGGCGCCAGATCCGCGCCATCGAAATCGACTTCGTACGAACCCCCTTGCTGCTCGCCGTCTACGAGAACGGCCACTTCTCTTCCGAGCGCATCGGAGACAGTCATGCGGACTCGCATCGCTTCGGGCAGCTCGTAGCGAATCGTGGTCTGTTCGGTGAACGGGTTAGGGAACGGCGGTGAGACCTGCAATTGGAACGTCTCGGGGACGGGCTCAAACTCGACTCGTTGTGGGGCGAGGAAGCCTGTGTCCCATGCTGCTTGCGTAACATGCGCGGCAGCTCGAAGTTGGGTTACGGAGTCCAGATTGTCACTACCCAGGGCGAATGGTAGCGCAAACACAACTTCTGTGGCCTCGCTGGGCTCCAGCCGGAAGGGGCCTGTGTCGATAACGAGGCGCTGATCTTTCGGCGGTATGGAACCCCCTTCGCAGTCGTTCGCCATACTCCAACATTGGCCCGTTACGGGATCGCCTGGATAGTAGAACGCCGTCGCAGGGCCACCTGACTGGTATCCCATGCCGCCTTCTGTGATCGGGAACCCATCGCAGTGCGAGCCAACCATGATCTGGTAGACTGTTGTAGCGACGTGGAAATCGTAGCAGGAATACGGGCTCGCTATGTGGGGATAGGTGAAGAAGGCAGTCATCCCAAGACGCTCGTCCTCCTCATCCACCGCTCCATCGCCGTCGTCATCACGACCGTTGGGCAAACCAACAGGACCCTGAACCACCTGATAGCCTTGCGCGGGGGGAATGCCATACCCGATCCCATAGGTCGGATTGTCGAAATCGTCGCCGTTGAAGACGTAGCCCATTGAAAGTGTCGTGTCTGAACCAATCCAATCATCCGTAGCGTCGCCAAGATCGGCGTCGACGAAAAGTGAAACGTAGGCGCTGTCGATCGGAAAACTATTCCGGTTGATAATCACGTAACGGTAGTACGTCGCCTGCTCAATCGCCCGCGCACCTCGCGAGGCCGCAAAGGCGCTCACCTGCAGCTCGATGCCGAGCGGATCGCTCCCGGTGCCTTCGTGAACGTTACCTACGTCGTTCATCACCCACCATGCCATCTGGTCGCCCATAATCGCCGGCTGATCGCCCCCTTCCAGGTTGTAGTTGCTGATGGTTCCATCGCCATCCAGAACTGGAGCACCAAGGTGAGCGGGCCACTCGGCAAGGTCGTTTGTAGCAACGCCTGTCTCCAGATAGTGTCTCACATCGTCTCTTGAGACAACGTAAATATGATCGTACGCCGAACAGTCTGAAGGATTGGGAAGGGTTGCATCCTCACCAAGCGGCCCAGGCCACATCTCGTAGCGCGTGTACCGAGCTCCGGCGACTCTTATCTCCTCATCAACCCGGCCACCGATCCAGAACCCAGCGGCAAAGATGGGGGAATTCCCAGAGAGCTTCGGCACGTGGTAGCCATAGAATGTGGAGTTGCCGAAGAAGAGTGCACTTGTGTTGAAAACCCTGGCGAAGACGTCACCTACATCAAGATCGGCCTCAGCCGTGCCCAGCTCGCACGTGCCGGGCGTCTGCGCGAACAGAGACGCGGCCATAAGAAACAAGAGTGGGATAGCGTATCGCATCACTCAGCGGAGTTTGATCATCGTGAATGCCCGCTCCTCACCCGCCGCCTCGAACCGAACCACGTACGTGCCTGGCGCCAGATCGGCGCCGTCGAAAATGACTTCATACGACCCGGCGTGCTGTTCACCGTCTGCGAGAACGGCTACCTCACGTCCCAACGCATCGTAGACAGCCATACGCGCTACCATCGCCTCAGATAGCTCGTAGCGGATGGTGGTCTGGTCGGTGAATGGGTTGGGGAAAGGTGCGGAGACCTGTAACCAGAAGGATTCGGGTTCGAGCCCAGGTTCGACCTCGACGAGGGAGGGAGCCAGGAAGCCGGTGTCCCATGCGTTCTTTACAATCTCGGCTGCAACGCGCAGTTTGGCGACCGAGTCCAGATGATTGCCACCTTGAGCAAAAGGCATCGCAAAGACGACCTCGGTGGACTCGCCGGGCTGGACGCGAAACGGCCCGGTGTGTATGACTAACCGCTGATCACTTGGTGCTACAAAGCTTCCCTTACAATCATTGGCCATACTCCAGCACTCTCCGGTTGCGGGGTCAGCGGGAAAGACAAACTTTGTAACGGGCCCGTTGGTTTGGTATCCCAACCCCGAAGCCGTAAACGGTGTACCCTCCCACCACAGTCCTTGCATCTGGTTGAAATACGTTTCCTTCCCACGCATATCTCCTTCCCAATAACAACCATTACAAAAGTATGTCGCCGCAGTCATGTTCAGCCGCTCGTCCGGCTCATCTACCACCCCATCTCGGTCATCGTCGCGACCGTTCGGCAACCCCACCGGACCCTGAACCACCTGATAGCCTTGCGCGGGGGGAATGCCATACCCGATCCCATAGGTCGGATTGTCGAAGTCGTCGCCGTTGAAGACGTAGCCCATTGAAAGTGTCGTGTCTGAACCAATCCAATCATCCGTAGCGTCGCCAAGATCGGCGTCGACGAAAAGTGAAACGTAGGCGCTGTCGATGGTAAGACTATTCCGATTGACAATCACGTAGCGGTAGTACGTAGCCTGCTCAATCGCCCGCGCACCTCGCGAGGCCGCAAAGGCGCTCACCTGCACCTCGATGCCGAGCGGATCACTCCTGGTGTCTTCGTGAACGTTGCCCACATCGTTCATCACCCACCACGCCATCTGGTCCCCCATGATTGCAGGCTGGTCGCCTTCCTCCAGATCGTAGTTGCCTTCGATTCCGTCGCCGTCGAGCACGGGCGCGCCCCAGTCAACTGGCCAGTCGCGCAAGTCGTCCGTCGCCTCGCCAGTCTGGAGAAAATGAGCCACATCCTCCCGACTGACAACGAAAATGCGGTCGTAGGCTGTGCAATCGGTGGGATTGGGCAAAGTCGCGCCTGAATCAAGAGGCCCCGGCCACATCTCGTAACGTGTATAGCGCGCCGCGGCTACGCGGAGTTCGCCGCCTACCAGTCCACCCACCCAGAATGCGGCAGCAAAGATTGGCGACTTCCCCGATGTTTTCGGAATGAAGTAGCCGTTCCCGGCCCTCGTCTCGTTGCCGAAAAACAGTGCGCCGGTGTTAAAGACACGTGCAAAGACCTGGTTGATATCGAGATCACCTTCCGCCACACCCAGCTCACACGAACCCGGCGTCTGCGCCAGCACAGGCGCGGCCAAGAGAAACAAGAACGGAATGGCGTATCGCATCACTCAGCGGAGTTTGATCATCGTGAATGCCCGCTCCTCACCCGCCGCCTCGAAGCGGACTACGTACGTTCCGGGGGCCAGATCAACGCCATCAAAAACGACCTCGTGCGCCCCAGCTTGCTGTTCGCCGTCTGCGAGAACAGCGACCTCTCTTCCCAGAGCATCGTAAACAACCATACGCGCTACCATCGCCTCGGACAACTCGTAGCGTATGGTGGCCTGGTCAGTAAACGGGTTGGGGAACGGCGCGGAGACCTGCAGATGGAACGTCTCGGGGGGCAGCCCAGCCTCCACTCGTTGTGGGGCGAGGAAGCCAGTGTCCCATGCTGCTTGCGTAACATGCGCGGCAGCTCGAAGTTGGGTTACGGAGTCCAGATTGTCACTACCCAGGGCGAATGGTAGCGCATACACAGCTTCGGTGGACTCGCCGGGCTCCAGCCTAAATGGGCCGCTGTGAACAAGAATGCGATGGTCACTGGAGACAAGAGAACCGCCAAGACAGTCATTCGGCGCACTCCAACACTGGTTCGTCACCGGATCACCGGGGAATCCGAACGTGGTGATGAGTCCATCTGTATTGTAACCGAACCCGGATGCTCTTATGGGTGTACCGTCTTTCCACTTCCCCCGCATGTGGTTGAAATACTCTTCCTTCGTCCGGGGATCCGACGTAGCAGGTTCTGTACAGCCACCGCAGTAGTACGTCGCTGCCGTCATTCCAAGGCGCTCGCCCGGCTCATCGACGTCGCCGTCCTGGTCGTCGTCACGGCCGTTCGGCAATCCGACCGGGCCCAGAAGCACCTGATAGCCCTGTGCCGGAGGAATGCCGTAGACATTGTCATTCTCGTCTCCGTTGTAGACGAACCCCATCGAGAGTGTGGTATCTGAGCCGATCCAGTCGTCCAAAGCGTCCCCAAGGTCCGGATCCATGAATAAGGTGACATACGCACTGTCAATGACGTTCGGGCTACGGTTGATGATCACGTAGCGGTAGAACGTGGCCTGTTTCAGCGCCAGAATATTCCCGAATGCCGCAAACGCACTCGCCTGCACTTCAATGCCAAGTGGATTGCTCCCCGTCTCCTCGTGAACGTTGCCCACGTCGTTCATCACCCACCAAGCCGTCTGATCGCCGTAGATGGCGGGCTGATCGCCACCTTCAAGGTTGTAGTTGTCCTCGATGCCGTCGCCGTCGAGCACCGGCGCACCCCAGGAAACAGGCCAGTCGCGAAGGTCATCCGTCACCTCGCCGGTTCGGAGATAACGAGCTACATCCTCGCGGCTGACGACGAAGATCCTGTCGAAGGCCGAGCAGTCCGTCGGGTTGGGTAGCGTCGCGCCTGTATTGAGAGGCCCGGGCCAAAATTCAAAACGCGTATAGCGCGCGCCCGCGACGCGAATCTGACCGTTCACTTTGCCGCCAACCCAGAGACCCGTCGCAAATACAGGAGAATTGCCCGTCAATCTCGGTACAGCATACCCGTTCCCGGCAGTGGTCGAATTGCCGAAGAAAAGGCTACCCGTGTTAAAGACACGGGCAAAGACATCATTGACGTCGAGATCACCTTCGGCCACGCCCAACTCGCACGACCCCGGCGTCTGGGCGAACAGAGGCGCGGCCAAGAGAAACAGGAATGGAATGGCGTATCGCATCACTCAGCGCAGCTTGACCATCGTGAATGCCCGCTCCTCTCCTAAAGCCTCGAAGCGAACCACATAAGCTCCAGGAGCCAGGTTGGCGCCGTTGAAATCGACTTCGTACGAACCCCCTTGCTGCTCGCCGTCTACGAGCACGGCCACTTCTCTTCCCAAGGCATCGTAGACAGTCATGCGGACTCGCATCGCTTCGGGCAGTTCGTAGCGGATCGCAGTCTGATCGGTAAACGGGTTAGGGAAGGGGGGCGAGATTTGTAGTTGGAAGGACTCTGGGAGAGGCTCGACCTCGACTCGTTGTGGGGCGAGAAAGCCAGTGTCCCAAGCCGCCTTCACGACGTGGGCTGCATTGCGAAGCTGCGTGACGGAGTCGAGATTGCTTGTACCCTGAGCAAACGGGATGGCGAAAACAACCTCCATTGACTCACCAGGTTCTAGGTAGAAGGGACCTGTGTGAACTACGATATTGCCTCTCCATGAGCTTACGATCCCACCCAGGCAATCGTTGGCGTGGCTCCAACACTGATTCGTCACCGGATCGCCCGCATAAACAAATAGCGTCTCTGGTCCATCCGTCTCATACCCGTGACCTGCTTCAGTAAACGGCGTGCCATCTTTCCACCGGCCTCGCATGTGGTTGTAGTATTCGGCAGCAAATACCGGGTCACTTGTGCCGGACTGTGTACAGCTGCCGCACCAGTGTGTCATGCGCGTCAAGCCCATTTGCTCTCCCGACTCATCGACCTCGCCATCCCCATCGTCGTCGCGACCGTTGGGCAACCCTACCGGGCCCTGAATCACCTGGAAGCCTAGTGCTGGAGGGATGTAGCTTTCATCCTGGCGATTGTCGCCGTCGTAAACGAAACCCATGGAGAGGGTCGTGTCTGTACCGACCCAACGCAAGCTCGCTTGCGAGAATAGCGAGACGTATGCGCTATCGATTGTGTTCGGACTCCGGTTGAAAATTGTATAGCGATAGTAGGTCGCCTGCCTAAGTGCCCGAACACCCGATCCGGCAGCGAAGGCACTGACCTGGACCTCGACTCCGAGCGGATCGCTTAACGTCTCCTCGTGGACATTTCCAACGTCGTTCATCACCCACCAGGCCGTCTGCTCGCCGAAAATAGCAGGCTGGTCGCCACCTTCAAGGTTGTAGTTGCCTTCGATCCCATCTCCGTCCAGAACTGGCGCGCCCCAATCGACAGGCCAATCTAGAAGGTCGTCGTTTGCGTCGCCAGTCTGGAGGTAGCGAGCTACGTCTGATCGGCTAACCACGAAAATTCGGTCGTAGGCCGTGCAGTCTGCGGGGCTCGGAAGCACCGCGCCGTCGCCCAAGGGTCCCGGCCAAAACTCGAAACGGGTAAAGCGCGCGCCGGCAATACGGATACTTCCGTTCACTTTACCCCCCACCCAGAGACTCGTCGCATGGACCGGGGAATTGCCGTTTTCTCTGGGAACGACGTAGCCATTTTCTAATAACGCGTTTCTAAAAAATAGAGCGCCGGTATTGTACACACGAGCAAACACCTCGCTACCATCTGCGTTCAGATCGCCTTCCGCCACCCCGCGCTCGCACGTTCCCGTCGTCTGCGCCAGCACAGGCACGGATAGGAGAAACAGGATTGAAATGGCGTATCGCATCACTCAGCGCAGCTTGACCATCGTGAATGCCCGCTCCTCTCCTAAAGCCTCGAAGCGAACCACATAAGCTCCAGGAGCCAGGTTGGCGCCGTTGAAATCGATTTCGTACGAA
>JADFQN010000187.1 GCA_022561755.1 Bacteroidota bacterium | reverse complement strand
CGTGGCGAATGAACCACCGCGTGAGTTGCCGACCGATAGGGATACTGGTCTTCGTGTTTTTCCTAACCCGGCGTCGGCAGGAGACCAGGTTAACCTTGAGTTCAATGCGGCTCGGTCTGGCACTGCTACTCTGCGTGTCCATGACATGCTAGGCCGGCAAGTGCTTCGGGACGAAGTCCCGTTCGTCCCCGGGACCCACCGGGTCCCACTGGCCATCAGCGGCTTGCCGCCTGGTGTTTACATTACTCACCTTCGGCTAGGTGATGAGGCTATCTCGGGGCGCTTCACGGTGTTGCGATGATGAATCGGATGGAGCGCATCCGCTGCTCGACGGTAACAACGGGATTGCCATTCTCTTTCCGACGGTGTGGAAGAATGACTGGGCAGCTATTCCGATGTTGCACACCACCGAAGCGGATATAGAGGACGTCGCCGTCTTTATCGAGGTCGGCCCTACGAGCTTCTCGATGTCTAGCTAGCCTCTCAGTAAGCAGCGGTCTTCGTCTGTGAGTAATCATTCACAGACCCCATCACCGCCGGCGCATTCAAGCGATACTAGAATCTCCTGCCGTAGGCCGAAACACGTGGGCTTATCCATACAGGAGACGGGACTCCGATAAGGTACCCCCCTACTGGGGGCAGACCCCCTATGCGTGAGCGTCACGCCGCACATGTAACACTCTACGCTGGTGGTGGACCTTTGAGAAGGCATGCTCCATTTGGAAAGCACACTGCTGACACGTAGGGCACAAGATGGAAACTGCAGAGCGGTGCAAGCGTCAATCAGAAGGCCAGCTTTTAACACTCACTCGAACTGTGCATACCTATTCACAGATGGAGCAGAGATACACCATAAAGGGCGTATTTCTCGATCAACTCGCCCGGGAGTGTGAGGCTATCGGCGATCCGTCCACCTACAGGTGGACCGTCACCGTGGTCGGTTGGGATGGCGAGGTTCACCGCCGCGAGTTATACGACGAAACGTATGGTGGGCGCGACCCGGCGTGTAGCGTACCCATCAGTTGGCTGAAGCGTATACGCTATGTCCAGGTGAAGCCTCCTCCCAGAAGCGACGGCTGGAGCAACCTGCATGACCGACCAACGATTCTTGGCGTTTATGGCCTTGACTTCCGCCACCGCTTCAAGCTGCCGAGACATCCCACCATGTACATCCACGGGTTTGACGGCCAGCGCGCAATCATGGATAGGTCTCCCAGACGGCACGGCCTCTTCCCCGCTCTGAGAGACGTGTGTAGGGCTAAGGCAGAATATCACGTTCGAGGTGACCTGCCGAAAAGTCTATCGGTCGAGGACGCTTTTGAACCGGGCGAGTTCGAGGAGGAAGTCGGTCGTCACACCGACATGATGCTGAGGATTGCATGGCCGCGTTTGAAACGCTTCGGATTGAAGTATTGCGGACTCTACGAGTGGCCCCATGCTGATTATCTCAATCCGGGCACGTACGATTGAATCGGCGAAACGGCGAAGGCAACGTCCTAGTCCACACGCACAAAATACGAAAGCACCTTGCGCAATACTTGCGCGACGGAAAAATTCAAAAAGCGCAAGTCCCTAATAGTAGGAACTTGCGCTTAACCTGTTGCGGTTCGGACGGGACTTGAACCCGCGACCTCCGGCGTGACAGGCCGGCGTTCTAACCAAACTGAACTACCGAACCGGGTAGGACGCGCAATCTACGGAAGTGAACGGACCCCGACGCAGGCCCGGGCATCACTCACCCTTTTTTCAATCGCGCGGTTGGCACGCTGTGGCTGGGGGCGGACTTGAACCGCCGACACATGGATTTTCAGTCCATTGCTCTACCACCTGAGCTACCCAGCCGGATCAGGCTTTTGCGGAAGGCAGCCAATATACGGGCCTCCTCGATCCTGTCAGAACCTCTTCGAGCCGGAAACTTCATGAAGTGATTCTAGGAGTATGTTGCAATACGTCATCCTGCCTGCGACGGCACCTCTCGGCCGATCTCTTCGTTGCCCCGCAGTACTGCGGGGCCGAATCACCGATTCGACTACGATCTCGCGCCTTGATCTCAACCGAGATGCGTTCGTCTCGGCGACAGCCTGCCCCGCGCTCGTTGCGGGGAGCACGTAATTCAACAGCCTCCGGGAGCCTAGACCGTTCCGTCAAACTTCGAGCTCGAACACGTCGCGCTTGAGTTCTGAGAAGTCGATGGGCTTTGAGGTACCCCGAACTCAGTTCAATGCTGGTAGGCCCGGGTTTGTGATGATCCACGATTCCGGAGGCTGGGTCGTAGCAATCGAGGCCCTCACGCCAGAGCCCAACCCAGAGTCGCCCAACGCTGTCCACAAACAACTCGCGGACATCGTTGCCCGCGAGACTGTTCGGTTCAGCCGGATCGTGGCGAAGAGTTGTAAAGGTGTCGGCCGCCGCATCGTAGCGTAGCAGCCCATCCGCTGTGCCGACCCAGATCGTGCCGTCGGGGGTCTCGGCAAAGGCGTACGCGGATGTCGCCTCATTGCGGGATGAGATCGCGAGGCGTTCTGCCTGTCCAGAGTGTGGATCAAGCCGGCTGATTCCCTCAACTTCGGGATCCTCCGCATCCGCATGCCCGATCCAGATCCGCCCGGAGGCGTCCTCGTGCAGCGTTGATATACTGTTGAACGCAAGCGTGGCCTCGTTTCTTCGATTGTGGCGGTTCGCGGTAAACGCGACTGAATCCGGATCGTACCGAAAGAGCCCGTCTGCGGTGCCCACCCAGAGCGTGCTATCGGCGGTCTCCAGCAGCGCCGTAATGCGGTTGTCGGTAATCGAAGTTGTATCCGCGGGATCGAACTGAAAAACAACGAACTCTTAGCCATCGTAGCGGTTAAGGCCGCCGGACGTGCCCACCCAGAAGAAGCCGAGGCTGTCCTGCAGTGCCGCCGTCACATCATTTTGTGAGAGGCCGCTGTCGATCGTGAGATGCTCAAAGCGAACCAGATCCCGCGCAGAGGCTCCGAGCGCACCCACAAGGAGCAGGGTTCCGAACGCGGATGCGTGAATCGATAAGCTGGGTCGAAGCATGGGTGGTGGAGACTGGGTGGCCTTCAAACGGCCGGCCCTTCAAACGGCGTGGTCTTCAAACAGCGTGAAAGTATACGGATCAGCGATTTTCGATGGAAACGTGCACAACGGGCGAATCGCGCAAAAGATCGAGCAACCAAACGCATGAATCCAGCTTTTCTGTACACTTCACCAAGCTCCTGCAACCATGCCCATCGGCCGCCTCCACATTCTCACGGATATCCACCTTCAGCAGCAGTTCAGCCACGTTGAGTTGGCACGGCTTGCTTGCGCAGGAGGCGCAGACGTGATCCAGTTCCGGCAGAAAGAGGGAACGATTCCGGAACGGCTCGCAATGTTGCTGGATGTTGCGGCCGTCTGCAAAGCATCCGGAGTTCAACTCATCGTCGACGATCACCTCGATCTCGCCCTGGCCGTCGGCGCGGACGGGTTTCACGTCGGCCAGGATGATTTACCCGTGGAGACGGCGCGCGCCATCATCGAACACCACGATGGATCCACATGCCTGATCGGCGCAACGTGTACGACCACGGAGCAAGCCCGGCACGCCGCAAGTGCAGGCGCCGACTACATCGGCTTCGGCCCCGTCTTCCCCACCACCTCAAAAGCCAACCCGGCTTCCGTGAAAGGCCTGGCCGGCCTCGCGGAAGCCTGCGCGGCCGTCTCCATTCCCGTCATCGCAATTGGAGGAATTACCGTGGAGCGCATCCGCCCTGTTCTGGAGACAGGCGCCCACGGCGTGGCGGTGATGAGCGGAGTGGTGATGGCGCAGGATCCACGAAACGCGACCGAGCAATTCAAGAAGGCGATTGATCAGGCGGTCACGTAGGGACATCCCTTGTGGGCGTCCGACTGAGATTCGGTGATGTACGTGATTACGTGAACGTAGAAGCGGGCGCCTGCGGCTGAATTCCGACCGGTGATGGACCGCGTAAATGTGTGAGAGGGTGAGGGGATGGGAGGATGGGAGGATGAGGGGATGGGAGGATGAGGGGATGAGGAGATGAGAGGATGGGAGGATGACGGGATGACGGGATGAGGGGATGAGAGGATGAGAGGAAGAAATGAGGACAGACAATGGATCTTTATCGAGGCTGAATTCCACCCTTTTCCCTTTTCCCTTTTCCCTTTTTACGGCCTCAAATGCTCGGCAAAGAAGTCCACCACCCGCCCCCACGCATCCTCGGCGGCCTCGGCGTTGTAGCGGCCTCCCGATGGATTGGCGAAGGCATGGTTGGCGTTCGCATAAATGTGGATTTCAGCGTCCTTGCCCAGATCCTGTAGCACCGTTCCAAACTCGCGGACCTGAT
>JADFQN010000071.1 GCA_022561755.1 Bacteroidota bacterium | reverse complement strand
GCATTCGTATCGCGCCGTCCGTACGTCGATCAACGACGAGACTCCCTCGGAAGGTGAGGAAGGCAACAAGGATTCCGGAGTTTGATGGTCATGCGGCGAATTTCGATCGACCAGCTTTCCATATCGATATGGAAGCTGCAGCATTAGAGTTTACTGACGTTGCGCTTTGGGCGGACTTGTACGATCTTGGGCGGGGGTGTTCCGATGATCATACGCAAGTTATGCATGGCAATAGTGTTGTCGTTGTTGCTGATGGGCTGCGACGAAGGGCCGGATGTCGAGTTCAACAATCTCAACGAATGCATAACGGAAGTTTCAATCCAGGCCAGTCAGGGCGGACGCACGGCCAATCGAGCGGCGACTGTGTCGAACGGATCGGTCAGCGTCACCCTGGGCGACTGGATCGATTGGGGCCAGCCGGTGACGATTGTTGTGCGGATTATCGGCACCCTCGATAATGCAGAATGCCGCGCCTTGCGGGGTACGGAAATCGTCCCCATGGCCCCCTTTGACGAACGCCAACCGGAAGACCCCGTCGCCTTCGATATGTCTGTATCCGGCACCGCACCGCCGCCGCCAACCGGTACTGCGCCACCAGCTTGCAACGTCAATATCACCTTCAAGGATGAGCGGGATGCGGGCGCGCATGGTGGTGTTTATAGAGATTTCGCGCAAGCCGGCGATCCGGCGGCGCCGCCACTGATCGACTTTACACCGACCGGCGGCACCGGGCCCGGCAAACTCGGCTATGCGCGGGGGCAATATATCGATCCCAATACCGGGATTGTGCTGGGATATGGGTACTTCAAAAAGACCGAAGTTCATATCACCGTCGATGCGCCCTGCGTGATCACCGGAGTGCTCCGTACGAAACAAACACTGCCGGGCCATAATTTTACGCCCGCAGAAGGAGCAACGGCCGATGGGCCGAACGCCAATAGGTCCGTTACCCCTGTCACCCCGCAGCACTGGGTCGTCACCGACGCACCGGGCATGGCGGTCGGGCAGCAGGACGGCGCTAACGGCAAGGTCTATCACCGCCGGATGGTGATCACCGCAAACGGTCTTGACGGCGGCAATCCGCCGCAACCCTGGACGGCGACAAAAACCTATGATGTTTGGGTCGGTGTGGATGGGAACGGTAGGCTGTTAACGCCGCCGCCGTCCCATAATCGTTGACGCGGTCGGCGACCGCGAATAGAGGAATCGGGGTCAGATACCGTCTTAAAGATCAAGGCCCGGAGCAGCGATTTTTAGGTCAAAGGCGTTCTGGTTTTCAGGACACCGTAGATCACATGGATGAGCTACCTCATCGCTGCGCCAACAATCGCCATCTTGGCCCGGCGGCCGTCAGTCGTTTCTTGAGTTCACGCGTTGACCGAGAGCGTTGAAGAGTGTGGCCGTCCATGCAAGCGAATAGTCAAATACGTTACGGCGAAGTTCCACCCGGTACGAACCCCGTTCGATGGTAAGGGCGTTCTATCTTTCCCAGAATTTATATTCATGCTCTACGCATGGCCTACACGCCCACCCATCCCATCCGCTTCGTTACCGCAGCCAGCCTGTTTGATGGCCACGATGCCGCCATCAACATCATGCGGCGCATTTTGCAGGCGCTGGGCGTGGAAGTGATCCACCTCGGCCACGACCGCTCGGTGCTGGATGTGGTGAATACGGCCATTCAGGAGGACGTGCAGGGCATTGCCATCTCCTCGTATCAGGGCGGGCACATCGAGTACTTCAAGTATATGGTCGATCTGCTCCGCGAGCGTGGCGCGGCGCACATCCGCGTATACGGCGGCGGGGGAGGCGTGATCGTTCCCGACGAGATCGCCGAGCTGGAGGCGTACGGCGTTGCCAAGATTTTCTCGCCGGAGGACGGCATGCGGCTTGGGCTCGAAGGCATGATCGAGCAGATGATCCGAGAGTGCGACTTCGACCCGCTTGTCGCGGCGGGCGCGACGACAGCAGACGGCGGACTGCAGACGGCTGAGGGACCGAATGGATCATCCATAGAGACGGCAGTAAGCAGTCAGCGGTCAGTGGTCGCTCTTAATTCGCAAGGTGTCGCTCAACGTCTCACGTTCGTGGAGCAAACAACCTCGACACCATCCGGAGATGGCGCCCCGGCTCTACAACCTTCAACCTCCAACCTTCAACCGTCAAGGACGCCAGTCGTTGGCATTACAGGCACCGGCGGTGCGGGCAAGTCCACGTTGACGGACGAGTTGGTTCGCCGCTTTCTCAACGACTTCGACGACATCCACATCGCCGTGCTCTCTGTCGATCCGACGCGGGCGCGCACGGGCGGGGCGCTGCTCGGCGACCGCATCCGCATGAACAGCCTCTACGGTGAGCACACCGATCGCGTCTACATGCGCTCGTTCGCGACGCGGCAGGCGCATCTCGCCACCACACAAGCCCTCCACGAAGCCGTGGATGTGTGCAAGGCTGCCGGGTTCGATCTTGTACTCGTTGAGACGGCAGGCATTGGGCAATCGGATACCGAGATAGAGGAACTGGTTGATGTATCGCTTTATGTGATGACGCACGACTTTGGCGCGCCGACGCAGCTTGAGAAAATCGGGATGCTGGATGCGGCCGACCTCGTGGCCCTCAACAAATTCGAGCGACGCGGCTCCGCCGACGCCCTGCGCGACATCAAGAAGCAAGTGCAGCGCAACCGGGGTGCCTTCTCCGAGTCGCCGGATTCCATGCCCGTCTACCCGACGATGGCGGCGCAATTCGCTGACCCCGGTGTGTCGAGCCTCTACCTCGCACTGCTCGACCGGTTGAACTCCGAATACCACTTCGGACGCACGTCCCATTTATTCGATGCCGAGACATTGCCAGATCCGGACCCGGCGGCGCTCGCCCTCATCCCGCCGAAGCGACAGCGCTACCTCGCCGAGATCGCCGACGCGTGCCGGACGTACCGCGCGTGGGCTGAGGAGCAGGCCGTGTTTGCGCGGAAGTGGGGGCAGGCTACCGGTGCTCGCGAACAGATCGCCGACTGGAATCCCGAGGACGCGGAGCAGCTCGCCGCGCGCCTCGACCAGATGGCCGAGCACTGGTGGAGCAAGCTCGATCCCCGCTGCCGGACGATCCTCGACAACTGGGACGCCATCGCCGCGCGCTACCGCGCCGAGGAATTCGTGTACGAAGTTCGCGGCCGTGAAATCCGCCAACCGCTGTACCGCGAAACGCTATCGCACACGAGGGTGCCCCGCGTAGCGCTTCCCCGCACGGAAGCCCCCGGCGAGCGCCTCCGCTTCGCGCTCACCGAAAACCTGCCCGGCTACTTCCCCTTCACGGCGGGCGTCTTCCCGCTCAAACGCCAGGGCGAGGACCCCACGCGGATGTTCGCGGGCGAGGGCACGCCGGAGCGCACCAACAAACGCTTCCACCTCGTCAGCCTCGGGATGCCCGCCAAGCGGCTCTCGACAGCGTTCGACTCCGTTACCCTCTACGGGCGCGACCCCCACGAGCGGCCCGACATCTACGGCAAGGTCGGTACCTCCGGCGTGTCGATTTGCTCGCTCGACGACATGAAGAAGCTCTACTCGGGTTTCGATCTGTGCGACCCGATGACGAGCGTCTCGATGACGATCAACGGCCCCGCGCCAATGATCCTGGCCATGTTTATGAACACGGCCATCGACCAGCAGGTTGAAGCCTTCCTGAAGAGCAAAAACCGCTGGGAATACGCTGAAAAGACAATTACGGAGAAGATCGGTGATGATCGGCCAGTCTATGTGCCGTACGAAGATGACGGTCTCCCCGAAGGCCACGACGGCGCCGGTCTTGGCCTTCTAGGCACCACAGGACGCGAGTTGGTTGGGTGGGATCTCCTGACGGAAGAGGAATACGCCGAAATCCGCGGCCATGCTCTGAAATCAGTGCGCGGCACCGTTCAGGCAGACATCCTGAAAGAGGACCAGGCGCAGAACACCTGCATCTTCTCGACCGAGTTTGCCCTCCGTGTAATGGGTGATATTCAGCAGACGTTCATCGACGAAGGCGTCCGCAACTTCTACTCGGTCTCTATCTCGGGCTACCACATCGCCGAAGCCGGCGCCAACCCGATCTCGCAGTTGGCCTTCACGCTCTCGAACGGCTTCACGTACGTCGAGTACTACCGAGCGCGCGGCATGGACGTGGCGAAGTTCGCGCCGAACCTCTCGTTCTTTTTCTCGAACGGCATGGACGCCGAATACAGCGTCCTCGGCCGCGTGGCGCGGCGTATCTGGAGCGTGGCGATGCGCGAACTCTACGGCGCCGACGAGCGCTCGCAAAAGCTGAAGTACCACATCCAGACCTCCGGGCGCAGCCTCCACGCGCAGGAGATCCAGTTCAACGACATCCGCACCACACTGCAGGCGCTGATGGCCATCTACGACAACTGCAACTCCCTCCACACCAACGCCTACGACGAGGCCATCACCACGCCCACGGAGGAAAGCGTTCGCCGAGCGCTGGCAATCCAGCTCATCATCAACCGCGAACTGGGGCTGGCCAAGAACGAGAACCCACAACAAGGCGCGTTCATCATCGACGAGCTAACCGACCTCGTGGAGGAGGCGGTGCTGCTGGAGTTCGAGAAGATCTCCGACCGCGGCGGTGTGCTCGGCGCGATGGAGACGATGTACCAGCGCGGGCAGATCCAGCAGGAGAGTCTCTACTACGAGCACAAGAAGCACTCGGGCGAGCTGCCGCTGATCGGTGTCAACACCTTCCAGCGTGAGGGCGAGGTGGTGAACGCCACTCTCGATCTCATGCGCGGCACCGAGGAGGAGAAGCAGCGACAGCTAGAAAGTGTGCGCCGCTTTCATCGACTCCACGAGAAAGAATCTCCGGATGCCTTGAAGCGCCTCCAGCAGACGGCACGCGACCGCGAGAACCTCTTCGCCGAACTCCTCGAAACCGTCCAGACGTGCTCGCTCGGCCAGATCACCGAGGCGCTGTTCGAGGTGGGAGGACAATATCGACGAAACATGTAGTCAATTGAGAGCCCGGAACCCTTGCAATTATCGCGGGGTGGGAGAGTTGACAGACTCCAAAGAGCCATGGCTGAGACCATAACAATCCCCCACGATGCCGCAGACGCCCGAACAGTGTCGCACGTGGTACTTCCTAACCGGACGTACGACGACTTTACGGCGCTTCCTGAGGGCACCCTCGCACAACTCATTGACGGAGACATCATTGTTTCGCCTGCTCCAAATGTCAAACATCAACTAGTCATTAGTCGCCTTTCGACGCTCTTCGCGAACTTCGTCGATGAGCGACGTCTTGGTGTCGTTTTTGGGAGTCCGCTGGACGTACGGCTGACCCTGAACCGAGTGTTCCAGCCCGACATCGTGTTCGTTGCCCGCGAGCGGCTGGCCATTCTCGGCGAGCAGGAGGTAGAGGGGGCGCCAGACCTCGTCGTGGAGGTGCTCTCACTATCGACGGGCACGTACGACTTAACGAAGAAGCGATCGGCTTACGAGGAGGCGGGTGTCCGAGAATATTGGATTGTGGACCCGGACGGCGAGTCGGTAGAGGTCCTGGAATTGGAGGAGCGGACTTATCAATCTTCCGCACGGGTGCAGGATGGTGGGCCTATTGGATCGACGTTGCTACCGGGATTTGAAATCGACTCCGCAGCCCTGTTTGCAACTCCTGGTATCGAGGGTGGAAAAGAGTCATGAGTGAATTGGACCTGCTGAGAACGTACCGCGACCAAATTCTGACCATCGCCGGCAGGTATGGCGCAACGGATGTGCGCGTGTTCGGCGCCGCCACAGGCAGGATGGCGCATTTCAACAGCCTCTTGGGCGGGTGAGTCGGCGAAGGCATCTGGCTCGCCATGAGCCTCGCCGACGTCTCGGATCGTTTTCTCGTACCCAACGCACCACGCATTACACACTACGCAATAGATCCCCCTGAACCTCACCACGATCTCCGATTGCTTCCTCGGCCGATGGAAGCGCACGAAGGAGCTCTATTTCACCGGCCCGCCTAACCCAGACAGCGTCTCCGATTCGGAGTTGGTCATCGCTCCCATCACAAAGGGCAAGTTCCTCTCATTCGCGTATATGTGGTCGTTCAAGGAGGAGGAGCACGAAGGATTCCTTCTCATCGGGAGCGGCAAGGCAGAGGGAGTTGCCACGGCCGCCTGGGTCGATTCCTTCCATATGGGCGGGAAGATCATGGCCTGCGAGGGCACGGTGGATGAGCAGGGAAAGTTTGATTTCTTCGATTCCTACGAGGCGCCGCCGGGCCCGGATTGGGGTGGAGAATCGAAGTCGCCTTAGACAGCGAGCGACTCACATCGTCATGCACAACATCTCGCCCGAGGAGCAGGAGGTGCTTGCGGTTCGGGCGACGTACGAACGCACATAGATCGAAAGTGCCTTGGTGTGTTGTGAGATGCAATCAACTCGCCCCGAGATCGCCTAACCGACCGATTCAAGTGCTGTCTGCAACGCAGGCAGATTTCGGAACGGCCGTGTGTCAATCGGGCGACTTGAAGGGCAACACTTGCGAAGTGCATACCCTTTGCCAAAGAGAATCGTACCCTTCCGGCCCTCTCTTCCCGAAACTCCATGGCCCCCGAACGCCGCAAATCTGACGCCTATGTCGAGGCGATGGTGCGTGAAGCTGTCTCGCAGGTGGAAGCCTGCATCAAAACACCGCTCGAGGATCTGGGCTACGCCGGTCCCCACACCCGCCTCGAACTGACCGACGGCCAGCACGATTTCCTCGCCGGATACATCTACGGGGCACTGGAACGGCTGCTGGAGATGGGCGAACTGGACACGGAAGACGACGTGGAACTTGCGGCCAATCGCCTCTATGCGCGCCTTCTTGGGCCGTTCGATACGGAGGACCTCCGGACGTGGCACATGTGGGTGGTCCGCGAGGGCATCAAGCAGGTGCAGCGCCCTCACGCGATGCTCGGCTACTGCGCCGGGCGCGGCGATATTGTGGAAAGGCTCCGCGCCGACAACTTCAGGACGGCCCTCGGCCCGGCCCTCGCAAACCTCTCGGGTGGCGGCGACGGCTACGATGGCCCGCTGCCCTCCGGCGACGGCGGTCTCTAATCAGACGGAGTAAAAGGGTACCCCTCACGTTCGCGCGTCTGCGGATCAACCGGGAGCCTCGGAGCGTTGCGTGATCCTCACGCTCGCCCCGCGCCTTGCCCGCCACGTCGCCTTCGGTTTTTGACCCCGCCATGTTGCGGAAGGAGGGGACCGTCTGGCTCGATACCGCGCGGCGCGACGTGGATTCGGAGAGCGACACCGGGCTCCTTTTTGCGGAGCCACAGAAGGTGCTGCCGGCGTGCACGGCGTCCGAGGTAGTGCCACTGCTGGAGAGCCTGGAAAAGGAAACCGCCCGTGGCAACTGGGTGGCGGGATTTCTGGCGTACGAAGCCGGATACGTTTTGGAACCGTCTGTGTTCGCGCCTCCGGCAGATGGATTGCTGGGCTGGTTCGGGGTGTACTCGGAACCCGTTGGCGTGAGTCCGGAGGACGCAGACGCGCTGCTTTCGGATGGCAAAACGAGTCGAATAACTAACGCTCACTTCTCTATTGATTGTGAGGAATACGCCGAGCGGATCGGCCGTATCCGGGCGCGCATTGCCGAAGGCGATGTTTACCAGATCAACTTTACCGCGCCGTTTCGTTTTCAGTTGGAGGGAGACGCGGCCGGGCTGTATACGGCCGTCAGGGAAAGGCAGCGCGTGCCGTACGGGGCCTTCCTGAACCTGGGTGGAGAACAGGTGCTCTCGTTCTCGCCCGAGCTGTTCTTTCGCGTCGATGACCGGCGGATTACCACGCGCCCGATG
Source organism: Bacteroidota bacterium (assembly GCA_022561755.1). Classification (GTDB taxonomy): domain Bacteria; phylum Bacteroidota; class Rhodothermia; order Rhodothermales; family Rubricoccaceae; genus JAHEJB01. The sequence continues at coordinate 8,079 of JADFQN010000071.1, read as the reverse complement.
AAAGGCACCACGCACCGAAGCTCAACCCCCGCTGAGGACGACTACCTCGCCGAGGCGCTCCTCAACGACGAGAAAAACCGCGCCGAGAACCTGATGATCGTGGACCTGCTTCGCAACGACCTTTCGCGGGTTTCGGAGGCGGGCAGCGTGCGCGTGCCGGAGCTGTTCACCATCGAACGCTACGAAACGGTCACGCAGATGACCTCCACCGTACAGGGCACGTTGAAACCAGAAGTGGGCTTGAGCGATGTGCTCCGGGCCCTCTTCCCGTGTGGCTCGGTGACAGGCGCGCCGAAGATCCGGGCCATGCAACGCATCCGCGAACTGGAAAAGGGGCCGCGCGGTGTCTACTGCGGAGCGATTGGCTACGCCGGCCCAGGCGGCAAAGTAGCGTTCAGCGTACCGATACGCACAGCCGTGCTGCGGGAAGGAGAGGAGGGGCTGATTGAGGGCGAACTGGGCGTGGGCAGCGGTGTGGTGTGGGATTCGGAGGTCGGGACCGAGTACGAAGAGTGCCTGTTGAAGGCTCGCTTTCTGACGGATCTATCTGGATGAAAATGCCCCCGCAGCCGCCATTTTGCCTGTTGGAAACCATGCGTTGGGAGCATGGTATCGCGTTGCTCGATCGGCATCTGGCGCGCTCTGCGGCCGCGGCTGCCGCCCTCGACTTCCCGTTCGACGAGTCTGCAATCCGCGAGACGCTTCAGCAGCACGACGCCTCGCTCGACGAGTACACGGTTTACCGGCTCCGTCTGACGCTCGACAAAGCGGGAACCATCCACGTATCGTCTACGCCCCTCGACCGCGACGCGGTGGTGTTTCGGACGGTTGCGCTGCACGCCGATCCGGTGGACTCGGCGGATCACCTTCGTGCATTCAAGACGACGAAACGAGACGCCTACGAAGCGGCCTACGAACTGGCAAGAGACCGCGGATTCGACGAGGCCATTCTCATCAACGAGCGCGGTGAAGTGGTGGAGGGCACGCGGACGAATGTTTGGCTGCGCCGCGACGGAGAATGGCTAACGCCTCCGCTGTCGTCGGGATGTTTGGGTGGGGTGTACCGCGCCTACCTGCTTGAAACGTGGGAAAATGCCTCTGAGGCCGTCCTGCACGTTGAGGATCTGATTCGTGCCGAGCAGGTTGGTTTGTCGAATGCCGTCCACGGATTTCTGCCGGTCGTGTTGGAAACCGATTCGTAACGGTGCGTTGCTACATTGCCCATCCATTCCGATGCACCAGCTCCCTGGATTAGAAGGGCGACGGCTACATCAGGGACGACCTTTTGAAATCGGCCGGTTCGTCGGTGCTTGGCAAGATTCTCGGACGTTGACGTACAGACGGCCCGGTGGGCCGTCTCCGGTTATACCGGCCCACCAAGAGACGCCCCACCGGGGCGTCTCTACGAATTGGGAATTACAATGAGATCCACCATGACCATCGACCTCGAACCATTCCGCATCCGCCCCGGCGAGGCCGTTTCCCTTGCAGGCCGCAACCCGGCCGATACGCAGGGCTACACTGAGGCCGAGCATGAGGCCGCCGCGAAGGCCCAACTGGATGTGCTCGTGGAACGCATCGACAGTCTGCAGGAGCGGCTGTACGCCGAGGGCAAGAAGGGCCTGCTCGTGGTCCTCCAGGCGATGGATGCGGGTGGGAAGGACTCCACCATCCGCAAGGTGTTCGGCGGGCTGAACCCACAGGGCGTGGTCGTGTCGAGTTTCAAGGCGCCGTCCAAGATCGAGTTGGCGCACGACTACCTCTGGCGCATCCACCAGTGCGCGCCGGGGAAGGGCTACATCGGCGTCTTCAACCGCTCGCACTACGAGGACGTGCTGATCGTGCGGGTCCACGGCTGGGCCTCGCCGGAGACCCTCGAACGTCGCTACGACCACATCAGCGCGTTCGAAAAGCTGCTCACCGACGAAGGCACGCAGATTGTGAAGGTGATGCTCCACATCTCAAAGGCATACCAGTTGGAGCGCTTTCGCCGCCGCCTCAAGCGCTCCGACAAACACTGGAAGTTCAACCCCGACGATCTCAAAGAGCGCGAACTCTGGGACGACTACATGCGCGCCTTCGAGATCGCCATGGAGCGCTGCTCAACCGAAGCCGCGCCGTGGTACGTCATCCCCGCGGAAGAGCGCTGGTTCCGCGACGTGGCCATCGCCCAGCTCGTCCACGACACGCTGGAGGCCATGGACCCGCAGTACCCGGAGCCGGGGTTCGATCCGGCGGAGTATTCGGCGGAGTCGTTGAAGTAGCGCGTGCTCGCTGAGCGCGCCGCTGCTTGTTGTTGCCGTAGGGACGCCCCCGCAATCCCGCAGCCAGTTCGGGCGCGGAGCAGGTTCGTCGGGGCACCCGCACGGACTGCGGTGCGGACGTCTCGCCGAGACGTCCGCACTCCGCCGGCATTTGCCCGGAAGGGCGAAATAGTACACGACCGGGCCGTGGCGGGTTATCGTTGGTACCGGTTGGCTCCCAAGCTGCCGTAGAGACGTAGCGTGCTACGTCTCTACCGATGCTCAGCAATCCTGTAATTGGTCATCCGTGCGAATAGCCTGTGCCCGCCGCGTGGCGGGGTACGGGGATCCATTCTGCGATCTGTCGATGTGGCCGCCCGGCGTTGGACGCCGTTGCACCAGGAGCCCACAAGCTCATTCTCCCGCGCCCGATTTCCGAACGCCATGTGGTTGGAAATTGGCTGAGATTCACGGCACGGTTCGAGCTTCGAGGTCATCCAAAACGAACGAGATGCTAACTCAGAGTATTAATCCGCCAATCTTATACGGCTCGATGCCGAGCACGATTTGCCTGCCATGCGTGATATATTCCTGCCGCACCTGTTGCGCCACATGCGTCTTACCCCCGATTAAGCCCCTCCAGCCTCTCCACCGTCCCCACATCTTCCCAGAGCCCGGTGTAAACCGTTCCGGAAAGCCGGCCCTCATCAGCCGCCGCCCACAGCATGGGCGCAAGCGGAAAGCGGCCTGGGGAACACGCCGCGAAGAACTCGGACCGATAGACAGCCACGCCACCGAAGGTCAGCTCCGGATTGGCGCTGTTGCGAACCTTCTTGTCCACGAGATCGAAGTCGCCGTTGGCTTTGTACGGGGGCTTCGGCACGAGCACCAGGTGCGCCATAACATCGTCGCCGAGATGCTGCGTTGGCATCGGCATGTCCGTGTAAATGTCGGCGTTGACAACGAGAAACGGTTCGTCGCCCAGCATCGGTAACGCGCGCAGAATACCGCCTCCGGTTTCGAGGATGTCATCGCCTTCGTCGCTGTAGACAACACTCAGCCCGTATCGCGATCCTGACCCGACGCGTTCGGCTATCATCTCCCCGAGCCGGCCGAGATTGATGACGACGGTGTCCACTCCCGCCGACCGGACAGCGTCAAGATGCCGCTCCACCAGGCTCCTGCCGCGTACTTCGACCAGTGCCTTCGGCATCTCGTCCGTAATAGGGCGGAGGCGCTTGCCGTGCCCCGCCGCGAGAATCATTGCGTTCACGAAGCAGCCTCCAAAGCTCGTAGACAACGCGAATTGATCAATTCAATAAGCCAGCCAAGTTCATCGTATTCTGACGCGAGATCCACGATGTAGCCCAGCGTTCTGGGCACGTCGGCCATGTAGCCCGGCTTGCCGTCGCGGTGCTTCAGGCGCGTAAAGATTCCGGACGCCTTGAGATGACGCTGCACGCCCATAAGATCGAAATAGCGGATGAATAGTCGTTCGTCGACCTCCTCTTGTATTGATGCATCGAGATTTGCGTAAAACCCGAGGGCCCATTCCCGCACCTGCTGCTGCGGGAGGCGCACGTAGCAATCCTTGAGCAAAGAAACGAGGTCGTAGGTCAGCGGTCCTTCGAGGGCATCCTGGAAGTCCAGAATGCCCGGGTTGTTAAGGTCGGTCAGCATGAGATTGCGCGAGTGGTAGTCCCGATGCACAAAGACCCGAGGTTGATCGAGCGCATTGCGCACGAGCAGATCGCACACGCCCTGCCAGCACCCTTCATCCTCTTCGGTGAACGTGAGACCAAGATGTGTCTCGTACAACCAGTCGCGGAATATGGATAGCTCGAAGCGCAACAGGTCCTCATCATAAGGCGGCAAGGACGCCTGGTACGATCTACCGCGTTCTTGCAGGATATGCAAGGCGTGCAGGGCGTCTGCATACATCGCAGGCGCCGCAGTCGGTTCTTCACGCAATGCGTCGAGATACTGCGTTGAACCGAGGTCCGTAATCAGCAGAAACCCGTCTTTCGGGTTCGCCTCGATGATCCTCGGCGCGTTCAGTCGCATGACCTCGAGGTAGTCGGCAATGCGGATGAAAGTCCGGCAGTCTTCCTGCTCGGGCGGCGCGTCCATCACAATGAAACTCTCCTGCCCTGTTTGCCCCGTCTGTACCCGAAAGTAGCGTCGGAAGCTGGCGTCGTCCGATGCAGGACTTAGTTCCGCTCCGGCGACAGCGTCGATGCCGCCCAGCCAGTCCGCGAGCGCGGCCAGGCGGCGTTCCTTTTTGTTTCGGGCTGCTTTCAAGACCGTGGCAGCCTCCACCGCGTTGGGATCGGTTCTGCATCCTGTTCTGTACACGCTCGAGTCATTCGTGCTCGACCCCTCCTACACACCCAGCCATCCCTGTCCACTGTTTCCTTGCAGGCTCGGAGCCTGTCCTCCTTTTGAGCGGGGCAAATCTCGGGAGCCCGCGACCAAAATTCAGGGTGTAGGTTGCAATAGCAGGTAGCTGCCGTCGGTTTGCCCAACGCCCGGCCAATCCACCCCCTGTTTCTTCGCAGGCTCAGAAACTGTCCCCCTTGCGAAGGGGGACAGTGGAGGTTGCTCACAAGAATGTCCCCCTGTTCTAGGGGGACAAATCTCTGGTGCGTCAGCACCTGAGGTAGGGGGTGAACGGTTACAGCGGCAGGTTGCCGCCTGCAGTTTGTCGGGCACCCAGTCAATCCACCCCTTCTCGCCCTGAGGCCGCACGTCTCCTTGGAAAGGGGGCCAAAAAATGTTTCCCTGTTCCGGTGGACAAATCGCAGGCGGCAGCCTGTGATAAGGGGTGTTTTAACGAAGAGCCGGTTACTCACGAGGAGTCTGTCGGATTTAGGGGGCTGTTGAAATACTACCCCGTAAACGAGGCGTGCGAATCTTGGCCGAGATCAAGGCGCGAAATCGTAGGCGAATCGGTGATTCGGCAAGTATTTCGTAACGCAGAGATCGACCGTGAGACACCGTCGCAGGCCGGATGAGGTTTTTCAACAGCCTCTTAGGGGATCGTGACGAGGCGAGCGGGGAATCGAGACCATTGTTTCGGACTTTCGAGGCGGATAGTGGGGCTATGTAACGAAAAAGAGCAGAACAATGGGCCGATTGACCGCCGCCGCAGTAGATCATCCTGAATCCGACAGACTCCTACTAGGGTGGAGGAAGAGGGGCGACGACATCTCCGCGTCTCGCTGGACGGCGTACGATGGCGCGGGCTCGCCTCGCCTGCGTCCGCCCGGCAGGAAACCCATTCTTCGGGTAACAGGATGGTAGATGTGCGTCCGATTCCAATTGGATGTGATGGTCCACGCGGTCCAGACGGCTGGGGCCGGAGTGCCTCCGAACACGAGCGACGGGCCGGGCCGTAGGGTGGTTGGATGGCCGCCGAGGCCCGGCGTCAGCGGCGCGTAGCGGGAGGGGGGAGGCCCGCGCGATGTGTCGCTCCAAACGGGGAAGAACCGCGCGCCGGGCTGGATGAGTTCCCACCGCCACGCGCTCGCGCGTTCGGTGTGGCGGGATTTGAGGTGCTCCACCGCGTCCCGCAGTGTCTGGTGGAGGATCACGATCATCGTCGAATCAGGGACCGTGGTTGGGAGCCTTCCGGTTTTGTTACGGTATTCCGTCATCCACGTCTCGAACAGCGAGGCCGCGATGGAGCCCCGGTCGTAGCGGTAGTCCCAGCCGTGGAGGAAGGCGTAGGCGTCTTTGATGGATGCGTCGAGGGAGTCCCGGTGGCCGAGCTGCTCGATAAGGCGCGGCGTGATGGAGGCTGCCCACGGACTGAAGGCATCCATGACCAGGGCATTAGGGTCGGGCGGCTCCAACGGGTTCGCCGTTGCATCCGTAGAGCCGAGGAGCATGTCCAGCCGGTCGGCAGCGAAGTGGATAGCAGCATCCGCCGCGACAAAGAGGCCGCCGGGGACGGTTCGTTGGACGGGCGGCGAGCCCAGGGCCGTTGCCGATCCATCGGATGAGGCGAGGAGGCCATCTCCCCGGAAAAGAGTGAAAGGAGGTGGCTGGGAGCCGTTCAGCAGCATCCGCCATGCTCCCAGATCCGTGCCCGGGGCGAAGCCCCGCCATCTAACCAGCCACGCGGGAGGCGTTTTCAGGGACAGCGCTCCGGGCCGATCGCGGAGCGCGAGCCGCAGCGAGTCGGCGAGTGGGGAGTCGCGGACAATGGCGGCCTCGCCCAGTGAATCGACGGAGGCCAGTACGGCGGTAGGTGTGGGAGCGAGTGGCTCCGCTTTGAAGTAGAGGCCGTCCGGCGAACGCGGAAACGTGAGCAGCGTCTCGCTGCCGGTGCGGTCGACGAGGCGGTCGAACAGGGGCGGCGGTGGCAGTGAATCCGTCGGGGCGAGGGTGAGGTCACTCGTGAGGAAGACACTCCACGCGCGGGTCTCGCTCTGGCCGGCCGGGAGCATTAGTGTGCCGGGTACCGTGGCCACGAGCGTTCCGGCACTCCCCACACGAAGGGTGACTTCACGTAACATTGGCAGGGCCGAGTTGCCGTACGCCAGCTGATGCACGGCAATGGTAGTCGCGCCGATCCGTGCCGTCCACGCACGAGACTGATCTGCTCCGCCGAGATGCAGGAAGCCGCGAAACAGCGAATCGGCGGCGGCAAAACGGACCAGCGCGCTGTCTGTATGAGCAGGTGCGGCAAACGACGCGGCAATCGACTCAATGGCGGCGATCCCCGGCGTGCCCATCCACGCCATCATCCGCTCTACGGCGAGGGAGTGCCAGGGAAGCCACGCCTCGGGCTTCAGATCAAGGAGCACGAACTCGTCCTGCTGCGTGACGGCCGTGCTCGCCAGCGCCAGATTGGTTCCACGCGCGTAGGCATCGAGCAGAGCCTTCTCCTCCTCCGAAATCGCCTCGTACGTCTCCTCGGCCAGCGCCCCGAAACCCAGCATCCGGGCGTGCCGGTCGTACCCTACGTAATCTGGACCAAACCACTTGGAGAGCTGTCCCAGCGCTGCCTGTCGCCAGAGGGTCATCGCCCACGCGTGGTCCGCGCCGTGAACGTATCCCAGGGCCGCGAAGAGGTCGGCTTCTCCTGTCGCCTCAACTGTTACGGAGCCGTCCTCGCTCCACTGGATTGCAGCGGGTTGCTGGAGGCCGTCGAGCACCAGCCGCCCGCTGCGTGTGGCCTCGTTTCCGTACGCGAAATACCCCAGCACGGCCGCCATTCCAACGATTCCCAGCAGCACGAGACCGAGGATGATGAGAAGGCGCGACACGGTAGCACAGGGGCGAGCGAAGGGGTGAATCAGGTAGCGTTTCTTCCGTGAAGCCAGGCTGCCAACTCGCCGGCCGACTTCGTGTTAAGGCACTGCTCAGCCGTCAGCCAGCCTTTCTGCGCCACCATCACACCCCAGCGGATGAGTTTGAGTTGCTCCATCGAATGAGCGTCCGGGTTGATGGCGATGGGTATGCCCGCATCCGTGGCACGGCGGATCCAGCGCCAGTCGAGGTCCAGCCGCCAGGGGTTAGCGTTTAGCTCGATGCACGTGTTGTGCTCGGCGCATGCCTCGATCACCTCCTCGTGATTGATTGGGTAACCGTCACGTTTCAGGAGGAGGCGTCCGGTCAGGTGCCCCAGGATGTCCACGTGTGGGTTCGCGGCGGCGTTCAGCATCCGTTGGGTTTGTTTCGCCTCCGAAAGGCCGAAGTTGGTGTGGATGCTCGCCACGACCACGTCCACCTTTTCCAAAACCTCATCCGGGTAGTCCATCGATCCGTCCGCGAGGATATCGCACTCGGTGCCCGAGAGAATCCGGAAGGGCGGGCCGCCGTCGCCGGC
>JADFQN010000070.1 GCA_022561755.1 Bacteroidota bacterium | reverse complement strand
GGGGGTGTGGGGGTGTCGGGGTGTGGGGGTGTGCTGTCTGACGCCCCGCCTTCACTCCTATTCCCTTTCTCCCTTTCTCTCCTACTCCCATACTCCCCTACTCCCATATCCCCATCCTCTCTTTCTGTAAGTCCATCATTCTCCCTTTCGCCCGCACTCATACCGCCTCCTCCCGCTCGATACTGTATTTCGAGAGCTTGTTATAGAGGTGCGAACGCTGGATGCCTATGGCCTCGGCCGTTTTCGATACGTTCCAGTTAAACTCATCCAGTTTCCTCTCGATGAACACCTTCTCGGCCGCGTCGCGGAAGTCGGAGAACCGCTCGTACTGGTCCAGCAGCTCCGCGATGGGGTCGCCGCCCGCGCCGCCGGGGCGTACGTAGCGGTCCACGTCGCTGCCTACAATTTCGTCGCCGTCCGAGAGGATCAAGAGGCGCTCCACCACGTTGCGGAGCTCGCGCACGTTACCGCGCCAGTCGAGCTTCTGCATCTTTTCGAGAGCGTCCTCGGCAAGGGCCTTAGGCTCCATGCCGTTGCGCCGGCTGACCTCCTTGAGCACAAACTGTGCGATGGCCGGAATGTCGCTGCGCCGCTCACGAAGCGGCGGGACGTGCATGAGGATCACCGCAATGCGATGGTAGAGGTCTTCGCGGAACTTGTGCTCGTCGATTTGAAGGAGGAGATCCTTGTTCGTGGCAGTAATTACACGCACGTCCACGGCGATGGCCCGGTCTCCGCCGACGCGCGTGATGCGGTTTTCCTGAAGTGCCCGGAGCACCTTCGCCTGGGCATTGAGACTCATGTCGCCGATCTCGTCGAGGAAGAGTGTGCCGCCGTCGGCCTGCTCGAACTTGCCGATGCGTTGCTTGGTGGCGCCGGTGAACGATCCCTTCTCGTGCCCGAATAGCTCGCTCTCGATGAGTTCGCTGGGAATGGCCGCGCAATTGACTTCCACAAGCGGCCCTCCCTTCCGCTCGGACTGATGGTGAATCCACCGCGCAACGAGTTCCTTTCCCGTCCCGGCCTCGCCGGTGATGAGCACACGCGCTTCCGTCGGCGCGACGCGCTTGATGGTTGACTTAACGTGCTCGATGGCTGTGCTGTCTCCGACGATGGGCGTCAGATCCGCAGCGCCCGAGTCCATCATCGTTTGCTTCATCCGCCGGTTTTCGACGACGAGGTGACCGCGATCCAGTGCATTTCGGACGGTGACAACGAGGCGGTTCAGATCGAACGGCTTTTCGAGGAAGTCGATGGCGCCGAGCCGCGTGGCCTCCACGGCCGTCTCCACCGTTCCGTGCCCTGAGATCATCACCACCGGCGTGCCGATCTCGGCCTCGTTCATCGCCTGCATCACCTCCATCCCGTCGCGCTTCGGCATTTTGATGTCGAGCAGAACGAGGTCGTACGAACCCTTGCGCACTTTGTCGAGGGCCTCTTCGCCGTCGGTGGCCTCGTCCACTTCAATGCTGATATCCTCGAAGATCGTATCGTCTTCGAGGATATTGCGGATGGAGCGCCGGATGCTCGACTCGTCGTCGGCAATGAGAATGGTGGGCATGGGAATAGGAGGGTTGTTCGTCCGAGTCTGTTATGCGAACCTACCCAAACCGACGCCTAATTGCCGCCCCCAGCCTCTGCCCGCGCGATGAGCGCTTCCACAAGCGGAGCGCTCGGCGTGTCGCCGTAGTCGTCGAGGAATTGCTGGTACACTTCCTCCGCCTCAGTGGCGTCGCCGGCGGCTTCGTAATTGCGGCCTGCGGACATCAGGTAGTCCGGCGTCGTAGCGGGCGAATCGTAAGCATCGGCAGCGCGGCGGAAGAGTTGGGCGGCCTCGGCGTTGTCGCCCCGCTGCTCATGGACGGCGGCCTGCCCGGCCAGTGCACTGGCGCCAAGGATGTCCCCGCCCGCATCGTGGTTCTCGAAGTATTCCAGCGCCTCGTCGAAGCGGCCCAACTGGTACAGAGCATCCGCGGCGTAAAAGGTCGCGAGGTTGCCCGTCGCCGTCGATCCGTAGCGATCGGCGATTTCGAGGAGCCCCGGCGTATCGGCCGTGCCGTCGAGGGCTTCGGCGAGCTGTCCCTGCTCGAAGGTGGTGAGGATGTTGCCGAGCATCTCGGCGGCTTCCGTATCGCGGCTGTTCTGCCAGAGGCTATAGGCAAACGCACCGGCGATGATTACAAGCAAACCGACGGCAACGCCGATAAGCTGATTGCGGTGCTCCTCAAAAAAGCCCACCGAAGCGGCTGCAGCCGTAGCAAGCTGATCCTCGCGCAGCTGATGGCGGCGGCTGGTGCGTGGCGCTTTGAGCATGGACATGGGCGTACGGCGTGAGGTGAGAAGCCGGGGAGGTAAAACAAAAACAACGTACGCAGATGGCGCACGGACAACAGTAAAGATACCGTTCACCGTGCGCCTCGGGCAATCTGAGAACGGGGGGAGAATCAGTTTCGGCGGCGGTCTTCCACGCCTCTTGGCCCCAATTTCACCGAACTGCTCAAGGGTGCTGCCGTAATGTGCGCGCGACCCGGCTCAGGCTGCGAGTCAGCCTTCCTGTCCCACAAACTCAAGCTCTCACCCGCATGTCCATCAAGATCGGGATCAATGGTTTTGGGCGCATCGGGCGCCTCGTCTTCCGCTCCATTCTCGAGCGCGGCGACGCCGGCTTCGACGTCGTAGCCGTCAACGACCTGACGGACGCTGCGACCCTGGCCCACCTCTTCAAGTTCGATTCGGTTCACGGCCGGTTCCCCGGCGAGGTCTCGGTCGACGGCGACTCGCTCGTGATTAGCGGCGACCGTTTCAAGGTGCTCTCTGAACGCGATCCTTCTCAGCTCCCGTGGGGAGACCTCGGCGTAGATATCGTGGTTGAATCCACCGGCTTCTTCCGGACGCGAGAGAAAGCGGCCATGCACATCCAGGCAGGCGCCCGGAAGGTTGTGATCTCCGCCCCCGCCAGTGGCGAAGTGGATGCAACGATAGTCCTTGGCGTGAACGACGATGTGCTGACAGGCTCGGAGGAGGTGGTATCCAATGCGAGTTGCACCACGAACTGCCTCGCGCCCATGGTAAAGGTACTCGATGACGCCTTCGGCGTTGAGCACGGCTTCATGACCACGATTCACGCCTACACGTCCGATCAGATGCTTCAGGATGGGCCGCACAAGGATCTCCGCCGCGCCCGCGCTGCGGCTACGTCCATTATCCCGACGACGACCGGCGCTGCGAAGGCAGTAGGACTCGTGCTCCCGCATCTCTCCGGCAGGCTCAACGGCTTTGCCATGCGCGTGCCCATCCCGGATGGCTCCATCACTGACCTCACGGCAGTGCTCCGCGCCATTCCATCCGTCGAGGAAATCAACACTGCGTTCCAGGCTGCCGCCGACGGTGCAATGAGCGGCATCGTCGAGTACAGCACAGACCCGCTCGTATCGGCCGACATCATCCACAACGCGCACTCCTGCGTCTTCGACAGTCAACTCACCATGGTAGACGGCAACCTGGCGAAGGTTGTGGGCTGGTACGACAACGAGTGGGGCTACGCGAGCCGGACCGTGGATATTGTTAAGAAGCTGGCGAGCTTCTAGTTCGTATTCCGTATTGCGTAAGACCCCTGGGCTCCTCATCGCGCAATACGCATTACGTTATACGCCAAGTGAACTCCCTCTCCGACCTCTTCCTCTCCGGTAAGCGCGTCCTCGTCCGAGTGGATTTCAACGTCCCGCTCGAAGACGGCAAGATTGCCGACGACACGCGCATCCGGGGCGCGATCCCAACCATCGAGGCCATTCTGGCGGAGGGCGGGCAAACTATTCTGATGAGCCACCTCGGCCGCCCGAAAGGCGAAGCGAATCCTGCACTCAGCCTCCGCCACGTTGCCGCACATCTGGATTCGCTGATTGACGCGCCCGTCGTTTTCTGCGACACCACGGTTGGCCCGGAAGCCGAGCAGTGCGTTGCGAGCGCGCCCGAGGGCGCCATTGTTCTCCTTGAAAACACGCGGTTCCTGCCAGGCGAGACGACGAACGACCCGGAGTTGGCGCGGCAGTTGGCTGAGTTGGCGGATGTCTTCGTTTTGGATGCCTTCGGAACGGTTCATCGCGCCCACGCCTCTACGGCGGGCGTGGCGGAGCACATGGCAGAAAAAGCAGCCGGGTTTCTCATCGAGCTCGAGATTGACTTCCTCACCCGAGCCCTCAGCAATCCGGAGCAGCCGTTCGCGGCCGTCCTCGGCGGCGTGAAAGTGTCCGACAAGATGGGCGTCATCGAAGCGTTACTGGACAAGGTGGATCACCTGCTGATCGGCGGAGCGATGGCGTACACCTTCCTCGCAGCACAGGGTAAACCCACCGGAACCTCGCTGGTTGAGGAAGAGTGGCTGGATGAAGCTCGCGATCTGATGCGACGCGCGGGCGGCATGCTCCTCCTCCCCACCGACCACGTCGTGGCGGACCGTTTCGCTGAAGACGCAGCTTCGCAAATAGTAGAGGAGATTCCCGACGGCTGGATGGGCCTCGACATCGGCCCGGAGACGCGTACCCGCTACGCCGGCGTGCTCGCACGTGCTAAAACGATCATCTGGAATGGCCCGATGGGCGTGTTCGAGATGGATCCGTTCGCTGCGGGCACGCGTGCGATCGCGCAGGCGATGGCATCGGCCACCCAAAACAATGGTACACTCACGGTAGTTGGCGGCGGCGATTCCGTAGCCGCCATCAACGAAGCGGGGCTGGCCGACGCCGTCTCCCACGTTTCCACCGGTGGCGGAGCCATGCTGGAGTTCATCGAGGGCAAGACCCTCTCAGGCCTGGCGGCACTGGAAAACTAGTTCGTATTGCGTGTCGCGTATTACGTAATCTCAGCTAGGTAGCACCCACCACGCACCACACATTTTTACGCACTACGCAACACGTAATAGAAACCGTGCAAACCCCCGATTCCCTCTCCACCACCTCCCGGTCCATCGATCTGACCGACGCTTCGTTCTGGTCGACCTTCGGCATTGGCCTCGGAAAGGTCGCGCTGATCATTGGCCTCGCGGTTGTTGTGCTTGCGCTCGCTAGGCGGCTCAAGGCGCGATGGGTGCGTAGCGTGCAAGAGCTGCCCACGCTCGACAAAAAGCGCCAGCGCGTTCTCACAGTCGCCGACCTGATGGGATCAATCACGAAATACGCCGTTTGGACCGTTACCGTCATCCTGGTCATCGGTGAGCTCGGCATCAACATCGCACCGCTGTTGGCGGGCGCCGGAATCGCGGGCCTCGCCATCGGATTCGGCGCGCAGACGCTCGTCCGGGACATCATTTCGGGCTTCTTCCTGCTTTTCGACGACACCATCGGCATAGGCGATCGCATCTCGTTTGGCGGTGAAACCGGCACGGTGGAGTATCTCGGCCTGCGGCTCATCAAGGTGCGCAAGTTCGACGGCGAATTGGTAATGATCCCGGCGGGCGAACTCCGCACGTTCGGCAACCACAGCATCGGGTACTCGCGGGTCATCGTCAACGTCAGCCTTTCGTACGATCAGGACATCAACCACTCGCTTGAAGCACTCAACTCCGTCGCTCAGCAGTGGGCAAAGATGGAGGAGATTAGTGAGATTCTTGTGGACGACGAGCCGCAGGTGCAGGGCGTGGTGGATCTCAGCGAGAGAGGACCGACCGTCCGCGTGGTGGCACAGGTACAACCCGGCGAGCAGTTCCAGGCCGAGCGCCTCCTCCGCCTCCTCATCAAGCAGCGGTTCGACCAGTTGGGCATTGAGATGCAGGTGCCCAGGAGCACGGTGTACTTCCGCCAGATGGACAGTAGGCCAGCGGGCAGCCCCACGTCTTGAAGCATCTAGCTTCCCAGCGATGCCATCCCGCGGAGTCCGCAGAAAGATCTGCTCGCAATTGAACACCAAGCCTGTCCACCCCCTGTTTTTTTCGCCTCCCGACTTCGTCGTGAGCCCTCGAAAACTGTCCCCCTTCAAAAGGGGGACAAATCTCCAGTCCCCAGGCTGGAGATATGGCGTGTTTGATTTATGAGTCCATCGCCGTTCGATTAAGTCGATCTCGCTGGCCTCCTCTCACAGCACCCGCATGTACCAGTACCAGCAAACCAACCGCTACTTCGCGCAGATCGCGGGCGGGCTTGAGGACACCGGTGTCCTCGAACTTGCCGAGTTGGGTGCCACGAACATAACGCCCAGCTATCGGGGGATATACTTCAACGCGGACGCGGCTGTGCTCTACCGGGTCAACTACCGGACGCGGTTGATTACGCGGGTGCTTGCGCCGCTCCTCACGTTTGACTGCCATAGTGATAAGTACCTCTACCAGACGGCCCGCGACATTGAGTGGACGGACTTCCTGACTCCTGACAGCACGTTCGCCGTCTTCGCCACGGTATCAGGCAGCAATATTAACCACTCGAAGTTTGCTGCGCTGCGGCTGAAGGATGCCATCGTCGATCAGTTCCGAGACGCGACGGGGAAACGGCCGAGCATCGACACGCGAAAGCCGGATGTGTGGCTGAATCTGCGGATCAAGAACGACCAGGCCGTGATCAGTCTGGATACGTCAGGCGGCTCGCTGCACCGGCGCGGCTACCGCACGGCCTCGGTGGAAGCCCCGATGCAGGAAACCGTAGCCGCCGCGGCGATTCGCTTTTCCGGATGGGATGGTGAGACTCCCCTCTACGACCCTATGTGCGGCTCGGGCACGCTGCTTTGCGAAGCCCTGATGCACCACGCTCGCATCCCGGCGGGCTACCTGCGGCCTTCGTTCGGATTTGAGCGGCTGCCTGACTTCTATCAATCCGTCTGGAAACGCGAAAAAGAGGCGGCTGACTCAACGATTCGGGAGATCCCCGCACGACTCATCACAGGAAGCGACATCGACCCGGACGCGGTGATCGCGACGAGGAAGAATCTCGGCGCCCTGCCCGGGGGCGACGCGATCCGCACGCGGCAATCCGACTTCCGCAAGCTCGAACCCATCAACGGCGCGACGATCATCTGCAATCCGCCGTACGGCCTCCGCATGGGCCGAGGGGAGAACATGGCCGACTTCTACAAGTCCCTCGGCGACTTCCTCAAGCAGCGCTGCACCGACTCGACGGCCTACATCTACTTCGGCAAGCGCGAGTGGATCAAGAAGCTCGGCCTCCGTACCTCGTGGAAGAAACCTCTCGTCAACGGCGCGCTGGACGGGCGGCTGGTGAAGGTGGAGGTGTATTGAGATCGGGCCGCTTTGGTTATCAGTCAACCGGAAACCCCCTGGCCTCTCTTCCGTACCTTGAAGCCCACACCAGAACAGGCCGGCATGAAGGCGAATTCCATCCGAAAGATTTTGGCTCCGGCGACCACTTCGGTAAGCAGAAAGAAAGTGGAGGCCGCTGCTAACGTGGTCAAGACGAACCGCACTACCAAGGTCTCCGAGCCGATGACCGGTGTGTACAAGAGCGCGCCGAAGCTGCACAAGTAATGAGGCGTTGTGGCTCGTGCCCCCTACAGGAAAAGCGTGTTCGTCAACTGCCCGTTTGACGACAACTACGCGCCCCTTTTTGATGCCCTGATTTTTACCATCCACGATTGCGGTTTCGTGGCTCGCTGTACACTGGAAATCGATGATGGGGGCGTTGTACGGTCTGAGACGCTGTTCAGGATGATGTCCGAATGCAAATACGGCATCCACGACATCTCCCGAACCGAACTCGATCCCGTCTACATCCTTCCTCGGTTCAATATGCCCTTCGAGATGGGTGTCTTTCTTGGGGCCTGCCACTTCGGAAATCGCACACAGAAGGAGAAGGTGTGCCTTATTCTCGAACGTAATCGGTACGGCTACCAGAAATACTGCTCCGATATCGCTGGACAGGACACACGTGCGCATAACAACCACATCCCGACGCTCGTCAAAGCGGTGCGCGACTGGCTCCGAAACTCCATCGCCGAACGCGGTGTGCGCCTCCCGAGTGGCAAACGGATGGCGAAACGCTACCAGCAATTCCTCGCGGAACTACCCGTCCTTTGCCTACATCTTAATCTGGATGTGGATGACCTGCTCTACAGCGAATACACAGACCTCGTAGTAGGATGGCTCGACGCCAATCGCTGGTGACCAGGTGACCAGTCCGTATAGCCTTGCCAACCACCCTTGCACATTCCAGATGGCCGTAGTAGATTACTTATGTCTATACAACTAACGTGCTGACGCACAAAGCCCGTGCGACTCGAAGACGAGATCAAACAAACCGGTTTCACGGACGACTTCATGAAGGCCATCCTGAACATCCTCGTCACGGCCGATCGCATTTCGAGTGCGACCAACTCTGTGTTGAAGCCGTTCGGCGTCTCCAAGGAGCAGTTCAACGTGCTGCGGATTCTACGCGGCCGGCACCCAAAGCCATCCTCCCTGCAACTCATCAGTGAGCGGATGATCAGCAAGTCGTCCAACGCCACGCGGCTGGTCGAGAAGCTGCGGCAAAGAGGCTACGTCGAGCGGACTCTCTGCCCTACCAACCGGCGGAAGGTGGACATTCTCATCACTAGAAAGGGCATCAACGCGCTAGAGGAGATGGATCCACTGGTTCGCGTCAGCTCTGACGACATGAGAACCCTGACGAAAGCCGAATCGCGCGAGCTCAACCGCGTGCTCGACAAAATGCGACCCTAATTTCTTGTACGAACAGTTGTATAGATGACTATCGCCCATTCACCAATCCCCTCACCAACCTCAGCACCATCATGACTTCCTCAAAACTCGTTCTCGTCACCGGCGCTACCGGACAACAAGGCGGCGCCGTTACACAGGCCCTTCTGAAGAACGGCCACCGCGTACGCGGCCTTACCCGCAACGCCGACTCCTCCTCCGCGCAAAACCTCGCCGCGCAAGGGGTCGAGATCGCCGTTGGCGATTTCACGGACCCCGACTCGCTGCTGCGCGCCGCCGACGGCGTAGACGCCATCTTTGCGATGACCACGCCCTTCGAGCAGGGTGTAGAGGCAGAAACGGCGCAAGGCCTCGTGCTCACCGACACCGCCAGGAAGACCGGAGTCGGACACCTCGTGTACAGCTCCGTGGCCAGTGCAGACAAACAAACGGGCATTCCTCATTTCGACAGCAAGTACACCGTGGAGGAAGCCATCGCGGCGTCCGGAGTGCCGTACACGATCATTGCGCCCGTGTTTTTCATGGACAACCTGCTGCAGCCGTGGATGTCCGGAACACTTAACGAAGGCAAGCTCTCGATGGCGATGCCGGGCGCCCGCCCGTTGCAGCAGATTTCCGTGGCCAACATCGGCGCTTTCGCCGCCTCGGTTATTGAACGCCGCGAGTCTGTTTTCGGAAAACGTTTCGACATCGCCGGAGACGAGCTAACAAATGACAACCTCGCCGCGGTCTTCGCCGACATCCTTGGCCACCCCGTTCAGTACGAGGGCTTCCCGCCGGACGCGATGCGCGAACAGAGCGAAGACATGGCAATCATGTTCGAGTGGTTCGACGCCGTTGGCTATTCGGTGAACATCGACGGCCTGCGGAGCGAGTTCCCCGAAGTCGCCTGGCAGCGCTTCGATGAGTGGGCGCGCGCGCAAGACTGGGAGACCGTACTGGAGGGGGCGCCGGCATGATTGAACTCAACCACACCATCGTGCAGTTGCACGATGGTGTGGCCTCGGCGGATTTCTTCGCGGAGTGAGGGTGACTCATCCATGCGGAGGCGACAGATGTGGCTCGTACTCTGTTCTGCAACAGATAGAAATGCCAAACGTAGGGCGTTCATAACTCGCGCTTCACCCCGTGCCAGCACCCGCGATCTCCACCCACGGCCTCTCAAAGACCTACACGACTGCGTTTGGGAAGTCGACCGTGCACGCGCTCCGGCCGTTGGATCTGACCATCGACGAGGGGGAGATATTCGGCCTGCTCGGTCCCAACGGTGCGGGCAAGACCACGCTCGTCAAGTTGTTGCTTGGGATTGTTCATCCAACCGAGGGCAGCGCCGAGCTTTTCGGGAAGACCATCCGCTCACCCGAAGCGCGTAGATCAGTAGGCTTTCTCGCCGAGAATCATCGCTTTCCCGAGTTCCTCACTGGGCGTCAGACGCTGGATTTGTATGCGCGGATGTCGGGCACGGCAGAGAACGACAGGGTAACCCGATCGGAAGAGTTGCTGGAGCGAGTCCGCATTTCCGATGCCGCAGATCGGCGCGTGAAGACGTATTCGAAGGGCATGATGCAGCGCCTCGGCATCGCGCAAGCACTAATGAGCAACCCGAAGCTTGTTCTGTTGGACGAGCCAACCGACGGCGTGGACCCCGTCGGCCGCCGCGAAATCCGCGACCTGCTCCTCGAACTGCACTCTGATGGCGTGACGCTGTTCCTAAACTCGCACCTGCTCAGCGAAATCGAGCGTGTGTGTACGCGCGTGGCCATTCTCAAGGAAGGCCGGCTTGTCCGCGAGGGCACGGTGGAAGAGCTCACAACAGAAGATCGCGTGTGGCGGCTACGCTGCACGGCCATACCGGATCACGCCCTCAATGCCAACATCAATTTTGTGGCGGGCTCTCTGTCCGGCGATCTCCGCGAGTATCGCCTCGACGCCACGGATCGTGCTGCTCTGAACGCGTCACTTGACCGCCTACGCGCCGCGGGTGTAGAGATTGAATCCGTGGAGCCGCTCCGGCAGAGTCTGGAGGATTTGTTTATTGATGTGGTGGAGGATGCATCCACGTAAACCCGGAGACGCCCCACCGGGACGTCACTACGGGATTCAAACCTGCAACCCCAAATCCTCCGATCCCTGTAATCGGACGCCCACGAGGGACGTCGCAACGGATTCAATCTTCAACCTTCCAATATTCAACCTTCCAATATTCAACCTTCAATCCGCACCGAAAGTGACCGCACTCTTCCTCCTCACCCTTCGCGAACTGCGCGCCAAGAAGATCATTCTTGGCCTGTTCGGCGTGGCCACGCTGGTCTGGGCCGTGCTGGCGCTCGCACTCCAACTTGATGTCGTGGAAGGCTCGCTGGCCGGTATTCGCCTTTTTGGAGATGAAGTCGTCGGCCAGGCTGAGTTTTCCGAGCCAGACGCCGACCTTCCGTTCGGAGGTACCACGCCACTCCAAACGTTTGTCTTCGGAGCGGAGATGTTTGCTGCGGGCGCAGCGTACTGGGTAGGCATCCTGCTGGCCCTGTTTGCTACCGGCGGCCTGATTGCGTCCATGCTCGATCGAGGGCAGGTCGATCTCCTCCTCACCAAACCGCTGAGCCGCGCGAAAATCCTCACAGGTCGGCTGCTTGGTGTGAGCATGGTGATGCTGGCGCTCCTCATCTATCTCCTGGGAGCAGTCTGGCTCGTGATATCAATAAAGACGGGCGTGTGGAATCCGCAATTCCTGTTGGCTATCGGGGCCGTGTTCGCCATGTTCATGGTGCTCTACAGCCTGATCACGCTTACCAGCGTGTGGACGGAAAGTGCGCCGCTTTCGCTGATTCTAACATTCGGGCTTCTGTTTGCCACGCTGATTCTGGCCATCGAGCCACTCCGCGAGCAGATCACTCAACCAGGACGCGGCATCGTCGTCGCCTTCTACAACGTGCTCCCGAAGTTCGTGGACGTGGGCGCGTACATCGTACCGCAACTTGTAAGCGGGCAACCCGTTGAGTCGTGGTCTCCCCTTGTGTCTTCCCTTGCGTTCGGGGTCGTGGCCTACGCGGGCGCCTTCTGGCTATTCCGACGCAAGGACTTTTAGGGGTGTGTTAACAGTCAATCGAGCCAAGGCGATTTCGGGCGGGTCTGGGCCGTTTTGTCATTGCGCTCCTCGCCCGATGCCTTGGCATCGCACTCGTCACGCGCCTGGAATCGACTCAGAACATCCTCGAACTCACCTCAACTCGCTAACTGTAAACACACCCTACGTGACGCGTGAATGCGTGATTACGTTGCAAAACCCTCTCTACGATCATGCGACCCTCCCTTATTCTCATTGCAGCAGCTTTCGTCTTTACCGGATGCGAAGGCTCGGTTGGCGCGCCCGACGGTGAACTGGCCCTGCAAACGCGCAACGCACTCGAAATCCTCCCCGCCGGCGCCGACATGGCCGGGATGATCAACCTGCAGGCGGCACGGCAGAGCGCCATCTTCGAAGACCACGAGAGCCCGTTTTCGGCCGAGAACCTCGACGGGGAAAGCGCGGCCCGGTTCAACGAGTTCATGCGAATGACCGGCTTCGACCCTGAAGAAGACGTGCGCCGGGTTTACATGACAGCCTCCGATGTGGAGGGCCGACGCGGCCATCCGGCCTTCGTTGTCTACGCCGATTTTGACCGCGCCCGGGTGGATGCCTACCTGGATGAGAACGCGCCCGCCGAGATCACCCGGACGACCTACAACGACACGCCCGTCTACCTCGTGTCCGAGGACGACGGCACGTTCGGGTTTGGCCTCATCAACGACGAAATGGCGGTGGCCGGCGAGCAATCTGAGCTTTACGCGATGATCGACCGCGTGGCGAACGGTGTTCATGGCCTGTCCGGCGACGCCGAAATGATGGCCCTCATCGAGCGTGCTGCCCACCCGGATGGCGCCTGGTTTGCCGTCCGCAAAATCGACCATGCCGCAGGCGACGATGGCCACCACGACGGCCCGATGGCCGGCATGGGGCAAGCGGTTCTGATGATGGGCTCCGGCGTGATGTCGTTCGGCTTTGGACGCGACGAAGTAGAGATGACCGCCGTGGGCATCCCGCGCGACAACGCCAACGTTGGCGATGTGGCAGACATCCTGCGGGGTGCAATTTCCTTAATGCGCACTTCTTCGCAGCAGGACAACCCGGAGATGGCCGCGATGCTGGACGGCGTCCGCGTGCGCGAGTCCGGCGATGCCGTGTATGTGCAGGCCGTCCTCGACCCCGCCTTCTTCGAGGGCATGCACGCGCAGCACAAACACTAACGCAGTTCACCTCTCACATGGGGCGTTCTCGCAGTGGCGGGAACGCCTTTTTTGTGATCGCCCCGGCACGCAACTCCGGCTATCTTTCACCGCCCAATCGCAAGACGCATGGAGACACCCTTCCCCACCGGCTTCGACATCCTCACGCTGCCGCCTATTCCGCTTCCCAGGCGCGTGCTGATGACGACGCCAACTTTTTTTGATGTAGAGTACGTCATCAACCCGCACATGGAGGGGCACATCGGCGGTGTGGATACGGATCGGGCGCGTGCCCAATGGGAGGCCCTGCGGGACGCGTACAGGGATCTCGGCGTCGACGTGGTGGTCCTGGAGGGTGCCGAGGGCCTTCCGGACATGGTGTTCTGTGCGAACCAGACCCTTCCCTACCGAACACCGGGGGGCGACCAGGGGGTAGTGCTGAGCCGCATGAACGCACCGGAGCGCCACGAGGAGGTGGCACACTATGCCAGGTTCTTTGAGGATGAGGCGTACGAGATCCTCCACCTCGATGCGGACATCACGGGTGACCTCGGATCAAGTCCGGGGCAGAGCTTCGAGGGTATGGGCGACGCGCTCTGGCATCCGGGGCGCTACTTGCTCTGGGGCGGTTACGGCTACCGAACGGACCGGGCGATCTTCGACGGACTGAGCGAACGCCTCGGCTTCCCCGTACTGCCGCTCCACCTCACCGACCCCGATTTCTACCACCTCGACACCTGCCTCTGCCCGCTGGACGAGACCACGGCCCTCATCTATCCCGGCGCATTCCAGCAGGAAGGCATCGAACTCATCCACGCGCACTTCGACCGGGTTCTGGAGGCTTCCGAGGGCGAAGCGCGAGAGCTCTTCGCCTGCAACGCCCACTCCCCTGACGGCAAGCACGTCATCATCCAGCGCGGCTGCACGGAGACCGACCACCAGTTGAGCGAAGCTGGATACGAGGTAATTGAAGTCGATACGGACGAGTTCCTCAAGTCCGGCGGCTCGGTATTCTGCATGAAGTTGATGTTCTGGTAGGGTTCGTCCTTTAGTCTTCGTGCTTTGATCTTCGTTATTTGAATGCGAGTCTCCGCTTTGGCAAAACCAAGTACAAAGGACGAAGAGCGAAGTACTATCTCCGTCATCATCCCCACGCTCAACGAGGCGGCACACATCGAGGCGGCGCTGGCCAGTGTGCTGAGCCAATCTGATGCTGTTGAGGTGATCGTGGTGGATGGCGGATCGGAGGACGACACGGTGGAACGGGCCTCGCGCCACGTCAGGGTTATGGAAGCTCCGAGGGGTCGGGCGCGCCAGATGAACGCAGGGGCGAAAGCAGCCTCGGGCGAGGTTCTCGTGTTCCTCCATGCGGATACGCAGCTCCCCGAAAACGGCCTGGAAGTCATCAAAATGGCCCTTTACGATCCGTACGTTGTCGGCGGCTGCTTCCGCACAACGTTCGACGACGGCGGTTTCTGGATGCGCGTCTGGACGTGGCGCCTGTGGATGCGCTCGCCCCACCTCGCGTTTGGAGACCGGGCGCCGTTCGTTCGCCGAAGCGCCTTCGAGGCCATCGGCGGCTTCCCCGATCAACCCCTGTTTGAGGATCTCGAACTTGTCAGCGGGATTCGGCGCGAGGGCCGGTTTCTGTTCCTCAACGAGGCTGTCCGAACCTCCGCTCGGCGCTTCCATCGGCACGGGGCATTCCGGCAGCAGCTCTACAACACGGCTCTGTGGTTTGGGTGGCTGCTAGGCCTCTCCTCCCACCGCCTGAAACGGTTCTATTCGGACGACCCGAGTAAACGTGGTGCTGCCCTCGCCGTGGGCGCGGACCAAGAACGGGTTGCCGTACGTTCTTAAGCACCGTTGCGTCTGCTTGGCCCCTTGGGAACGCTTCTGCAACGAAGACGAATACTAATCGGCCTAATATGACAGACGGACTCCTTACCGCATCGCTTGCGCTGCTATGACTACGCCTCTTCGCCCCACCCTTCTCGCCGCTGTCTTTTTCGTGGCCTCGTCTGCCTCGGCGCAGGCCACCTTCAGCCTCCACAATCCTACCCTAATTGTAGATGGCCAACACCTGGAGGTGCAGGGTGCTCCCCTCTCCCAATATCCCTTCACCTACTTCTACCTGAGCATCCCAGACGTGGGTACGTACATCGTCGCCGGCCATTCATTTGATGGGGCGCAGCGCGTTGGTGTGTTCAACGACACCTACCTCGAGCTTTCGGCGGACGGGCGCGACATCCAACTGTGGTCTACCTCACGGCTGTTGTCGGCCAACGGCCTGGTGGGCGCGTTTGCGCGGCTGTATCGAACCACGGCAGAGGCGGGAGATGTGGCCATCGTGTCCTCGTCTCCGATTGGAGCTCGGCAGAACCACGCCGAGGTGCTCCCGGTTCGCAATTCATCCACGGAAGAACAACGGCGGCGAGTTGCCGAGGCTGATCACCTCGAGGCTGAAATTGCGCGGCTTCAAAGCGCGCGCGCGCAGGCCAGTGATGAGCGCATCCGCCTCCGGTCTGAGCAGTTACGAATTCGGGCTGAAACGACAACCCTTCGCCGCGACACGGAGGCCTACCAGCAGTCGGTACGGGAGTACGAGGCCGAACGCCGTCGGTTGGAGTCCGAGCGGGATCGGCTCGCCTCTTATACCTCCGCTGCCCATCGTTCAACCAGAGCCTTTGCAGAAGATGTGCGGGTGCTCGAAGCAGAACGAGCCCGGATGATAACGGAGCAGAGGAGGCTTGCGAGCGAACGCACACGTCTGGCCAACGAGTCGCGATCGATTGAAGCAACCGTTGCCTCCCTGTCGGCGGAGACCCGGCGTCTCACGTCCGACCGAGACCGGCTCACCAACGAGCAAGCCCGCCTACAAACCGAACGGTATCGTCTGGCTGCTGAGATTGCCGAACTACGGGCTGCCGTCGAAACCGGCTCTGCGGAAACAAACCGCTTCGAAGCTGAGCGTGCAGAGCTTGAGGCAGAACGCGAACGCCTTGCCGCGTCTGTGGAAACGCGGGATACCGATACAGAAGCCGCCCGCGCCGCATTGGAGGCTGAACGGGCCACGTTGCAATCCAATCGCAGCGAGTTGGCCGCCGAGGTTGCCGCACTAAGAACAGAGACCGCAACACTTTCGAGTGAAGTGCTTCGCCAGCGC
>JADFQN010000069.1 GCA_022561755.1 Bacteroidota bacterium | reverse complement strand
TGCAGCGGAAGGCCAATCCGTTCCAGCGGCAATAGCCTGATGTTGCTCGATTGAAGTGCGATCTCCCCGTTCGCAAATCCTCCGATAGCTGCCGTCACACCTTGCAACACACCCCACAGCACGATGAAGATCAGAACGGCAGAATAGGCCAGTCCACGTTCGAGGCCCAGATCCCTTGCGCGAAGCCCTCCAAGGACTCCCATCACGATCATCACCAGCACTGCCCACTCGACGAGACCGGCGAGGAGTACCGGTGTAAGGAGACCCTGCGACATTACGAAGACTTTGCCCGCCACGTGCACCTGAAAAATGCTGCTGAAAAAAAACAGCTTCAGCAAGGCGTGGGCGGTCAGGCAGAGGGCAAGGACTATCGGCCGTACCGCATGCGTTTCTTCGAAGAGTGGGCGGACGTATACCACACCGGGTACGGGCAGTTGACTCGTGCCCAGGTGGTATCGGCGTTGCGTAAGAGGAGATTAAGGTCCGGCTCATGCGCTTGCGAATGCACTCCGACGTCGTTAGTTGTTATCCTCAGGCTGGTTGTTCTCCGTCCCCTGCTGCAGATCGGTGGTGATAGGATTCAGCTGGATAGAGCCCAGCGCTCTCCGATAGGGTAGGGTATCGCCCAAGCGGATGGTGATCATTTCAATGCGCCTGCCTTTCACGAGGCGCGCTCGAACCAGAGAGTTGGCAGGATCGACCTCCACGATCCTGCCCAGGTAGATCCTATCGTCCGGCTTCACCATTCTACGGCCCTCGGAGTCCTCGAACGTGGCTTCAAACCCAACGATGGAGACTAGCTTAGCCTCTTCAATGTTGAGCAGGTTCTCGGTATTTGGCGGCAGCGCGTCCGCAGCAGTTTGCCGGTCCGCTTCTGAAACAACAACAGGTGGTTTAACCAGCGGGTTGAAAACGTCCCGAGATGGATTAGAGGGTGAAAAGAGCCCGCGAGGAATCGCCTGAAGGGAGTCTGCGGGAGCACTAATGCCTTGGATCCCTGAGAAGTAGGCGAGCAAGGTGAATTTGAAACTCACCATGTCGCGCCGGGTTTCGGTACCTGTTCGCTCGTTACGTTGAACGTGCTCGACGTGCTCGATCGCCATATTGCTGAGTCGATAAAACTCCCGGTTGTTTTCCAAATGCCAGATAACGTGATACAGAGCCTGAAACGACCCAAGGCCAGTAATCTCGAACGTGTAGGTACTGAAGTCCGGGGTTGAAGCCCTGCCGACCAGATGCATATCAAATTGCTCGAAACCGAGTCGCGTCAGCCCCTCAACATACTCGAGCATGTCTGCCGTATTGAGGTCTTCCGGGATGTACTTGTAGCGTGCATACCAGCGGCTGAGGGCAGCCTCAGCAAGTTCTTCGGACTCGGCTTCCGCCACGAGGAGGTCGGCAACTCTCATGGTGGTCATATCTGCTACTCTGCGCGATTCCTCAAGGGTCTCCAGTTGATCGTTCTGCACCACATCCGTAGCGTAGTAGCTGCTGCCGCCTATAACCAGAGCGACGAAGAGGAGAATTAGTGTTGTTGCGAGGCTGGAACTCATGATTCCCAGGGTTTAAATCTGTAGTAGAGTAGGGGTGGGTATGAGGCGGATGCTTCTTGTTAGTGTGAATGCGGGTGGTTGGGCTCGCGGAGTGGGGGGGACACGTGAATGATGAGGTCATCTTCATCGTAATCCACCGTCGGGAGCGAGCCTCGGAGATAGAGGGCCGCTTGCGGCAATTCGGCCGGAATGGCGGTTATCATCTCGAAATTGTAGACGCGTCGGCCGCCGATGTCCTCGTAGGTGACCTGCTCAATCGCGGCATTGAGGCGGCGTGATAAGCCGACGATGTTCAATCGAGACGTAGCGCTGCCGTACAGGCGCAGCACTCCGCCCTCCGGCGTCCATTTGGTGAGCCACGTATCGCCGGAACTCGTAACGGTTCGGGTCACCTGCGCCATCATCTGAATCCACTTGTCGCTTCCGACGAGGAGGGAATCGAGCACGTTGAGCGCCCTCGTATAGGTGGCATACGCGGTTGCCAGGCTGTCAACCCGTATCTGTAGCAAGTCGGGGCTTTCCAGAGGCAGCATGGGCGGGTTGATGCGGAGCTCCTCCCGCGCGTCGTTCACACGCGATTGGGTGGTAACAAAACGGCCAATACCAACCGCAAGAAGCACAACGGCGAGGATGCCGGCGGCAAGCGTGTGCCATGCTATCCGGCTGCGGCCTCGCTGCTTTTTCCTCAAGCTGCGGGGAAGCAGGTTGGCATGTTCCGCCTCCGGCCATTTTTCCAACGCAGCTATCCCTACCGCCAGGGCGGGCAGAATTGTGCCGCGCATGAGTTCGTCCGAACCTTCGGTGAACTCAATATCCTCATCGGCTAATACGCTTTGGAACGGCTCAACCGCAGCATCGGGAAAGAATGACCGAAACGTATTGATCAAGGTTTCCGATCGTCCCCCGTCCACAAGAAACACAGAATGCAACTCTCCGATCTTCTTCTCATCCTGCTGGAGAATCACTCTGCTGCAGACAGTCTCAGGGAGATCATAGACGCTGAGCGACCTTAGTCGCTCCACATGAAGTGGCTTGGTTCCCTCGAAAAAGAGGATGAGCGTGTCCTCGGAACCAACCCGGACTATCGCAGATCTTTCGGACGGATCCGGCAGGGCCTTTCTCTGAAAGAGGCTGATGTACGCAGAGACCTCTGCGTTTACGTGGCGTACCTGTGGGATCGTCTCCTCAGTCTGCTCCCTGAGCAACCTGAGAGTTGCGGAAACAGGTTCTGTTGACTCTGCAATGACGGCCAGAATCCGCCGGTTGTTTTTGTCCTCGGCAAGAGGGATAAACGCGACGCGGCTCTCGTCTATCGCACCGGGGTGGTGCTCGGGGAGGATCTGAAGAAGCCGCTTGTAATCGGTCTGAGAAAGCACTTCGGAAGGAAGGGTGACGTTCTTGTCGTCGGCGCCATCCTGCTCCGGAATTGATCCGTTCGAAGTAGCATGTTTATCCTTTGCCTTGTCACTCGCGGTGCTCTTATCGGTAGTCGTTTTCGATGCTTTCGGCAGTTTCAGCTCCACATAATTCACATCGGGCGGGGCTATACAAAAAGCCAGCTCGATGCGCCCGAACCCAAGGGTCTTGCACTCCCGAAGGATGTCCTTTAATTGCGATGCAAAAGGATGTGCGTGCCCGGATTGCGGGGCTATCTTTTTTCCTTTTGACTCCGATTTATCGGCCCCGAGGTCGGAGAACTCTGAAGGCAGAAAATCCGGGCTCCCGGCAACGCCGTCTCCCACCTGTAGGGTGTAGTCGGAATCTTCGGATGCTTTGAGGCCGGGTAGGGCGGTAACCAGGGCCGTTGCGCCGGCAAGCCGGCCGGCCATCGCTCGAGGCCTGGCAAAGCGCTGCACAACGACGATGCGGTCGTTCACGCGTCGGAGCAGAGCCGCGTCAATGGTCTCGGCAGAAACATTGATGCCAAGCACACCGCGGAGTGATGGAGTGGAAGGGCTTTGCCGCTTCCGAGAGTTTCTTTTTTGCTTCTTCATCGTGTACGATGGTCGAGATTTGAAACGTCGAGTGGCGCCTGGCGAGTGAACTGATTAGCGGAGCAGCGATAGGAATCGGCGCTTGTTGTTGGCGTAGTCGAGTGCGACTTCGGTGGTGATGTCGCCGATCTCAACGAGGCGTGCGAGATCCTGCTCGAGCGTGATCATTCCCTGATCACTGCCTTGCCAGATCATCTGATAGATTTCGTTGGTATTTCCGTTCTTGATGGCAGCGCTGGACGATGGCATCATCCAGAGCACCTCCTTGGCCAGCACGCGGCCTCCGCCCACGGCCGGAAGTAGCTTTTGGGAGACGATACAGCGGAGAACGTCAGCCAACCGGTACCTCACGCGGGATTGCTCAATAGGTGGATACTCTGCAACGATTCTGTTGATCGACTCAATGGCCGAGCCGGTGTGGAGTGTGGAAAACACCTTGTGCCCGGTGTCGGCCGTTTCCATTGCTGTAGATATGGTATCGGCGTCGCGCATTTCTCCAACAACCACGATATCCGGATCTTGCCGGAGGCCTTGTACCATCCCGTCGACGAAGGAGCTCACGTCCGTTCCTACCTCGCGATGCCTGATGATGCACTTTTTCGATGTGTGGATGTACTCCAGCGGCTGAGCCACGATGAGAATGTGGCCCTCCAGGTCCATATTGTTGGCGTCGATGATGGCATCCAGCGATGTGCTCTTGCCCGATCCCGTAACACCCGTAAACAGTGTTAGCCCATCTCGGACATGCCGGAACATGAATCCTTGCTCGATGATGGGGTGAAACCCAAGTGAGCGAAGGCCGCGTGGCTTCCATGCAAGCATGCGCTTGCAAAGCGCCAGGCCCAGGTTGTCGAAATAAACCGTAGTACGGAACCGCCGATCAGGTTCACCCTCAACGTGCTCGTACAGCGTGTAGCCGAAGTCGATGGCAAACCGATCCAGGAGCTGTTCCTGCTGCTTCAGGGTCAGCAGGCTGAGGATGATGAGCGCCGTCTCGTCGGCACTGAAGCGGCCCATCTCATCGTGCGGCCGCTTGAACCCGTCCACGCGGTACCAGGCCCGTTCGTTGGTCGCCGGCCCACCCAGGTCAAGGTCCGAGGCGTTGACCTTGATCATTCTGTGGACGAGCTTTTCGTATACCGACCGCGCAGCCTTCCGGTCGTCGAGCGGCAACTTGTTCAACTGTTCACAGAACCAGCGTATACGCGGTGGGCCTTCGATGTCGGGCCGCGCCTCCTCGATAATCCTTGCATAGGACGGCGGCAAGGCCGGAGCCTCGGTCGGCATTTCGACCGTTGCAGAGCCATTCCCGATGGAGGGCTCGGGTCTGGAAAGGGCGTCGGATACGGGCTGTACGTTCATCATAATTACCAGTGCACGATAGGGGGACGGGTGCAGCTACGGGCGCTCGGCCCATTCCCGGTATCCGATGAGGCGGATTCCGTTGGGAACGAGCAAGTTGATGCCTGGGTCTATGATTTCCTCGCTGGCTTCCGTGTAGTAGATCTTGGCATTTCCACGCATGTCGAGCGGCTGAAACGCTGTAATCCCTCCGATTATCAGCTTATTACCGCCGCCCACAAACTTAACCGCGCCGTAGGTATAGAGGCTGGCTACAACGAACGCGGTACCGGAAATTGTGATGTCTCCCGTAGCAAAAATCCCAATCATAGAGCCGTTCGGCAAGTT
Source organism: Bacteroidota bacterium (assembly GCA_022561755.1). Taxonomy (GTDB): domain Bacteria; phylum Bacteroidota; class Rhodothermia; order Rhodothermales; family Rubricoccaceae; genus JAHEJB01. Next base: position 10,922 of record JADFQN010000069.1, on the reverse strand, counting down.
GTCTTCAACCCACGTCTGGGCTAACAATACGTCCTGAGACAGGTCAGGAGCCAATGCGGATACCGGAGCCAGGTCCACGTTGCCGCCCATGGTAACGGCCCCGTTCACGTAAATACGCGAGTAACCAAGAAGGCGGACATCTCCGGTAATGTCCAGGTCTCCGTCCACATACAATACATATGCATCCCCGTCATCGCCATGGCCCAGAATGGAGAACCACCCGTCTACGAGGAAGCCTGCCGGATCAGTTGAATCGTTGAGGTTAAAGGGGGCGGCGGTATCGTAGTGAATGTCCGCGGACGGAGGCGGAATCGGTACGATTGGGATGGCGACCGAGTCCGAATACACGATTCCACCGTCGAACTGATCGTCATCCGCAGTTTCGCTGCCTGTGTAAGAGCCCTGACCATAGACGTCAAACGCGCCGCCGCTCGACGCAAGCTCATCGTTGGAATGGACGCCGCCACTTATTTCAACATTGCCGCGTAGGTCAACGAGCATGTCGGAAATAATGGCGTCGCGAAAACCAGGTGGCACGCCCAGGTCCGTCAGCCCCGTCTCGTAGGTGGCCTTGACCGTGTAGTCGGTCGTCCCGACCATGCCTGAGGCTGCATCCCAACCGTCGTACGTACCGGACGCAGTGAGCCACACGATGTCCGGGTCGGTCGGAAGCGCGCCGAACTCGAAGCTGTCGATGGCAACGCTGTACGTGCCGCCGTCATGGGAGGTCGTGGGCACCCCGAACAGCGCCTGGGCGGCTGTCGGATCTGTCGTCCACAGATCCCACGTGTCGGTGGCGTCGTTCAGATTACGCTCGGCTTCTTTCAAGCCGACAAGCGTAATCCCACGCGCGAACCGGTCAACCTGGTAGGCGCTCAAGTCCTGGTTGGCATCTTCGGCAGAGAGTTGCGCGTTGAAAAGGAGCACCGCGCCGAAGATGAAGGCGGCGATTACGAAGATTACAGCGTACTGGCCCATGGTAGTACCTCCAAGGGAGAGGGGAGGGAGAAGGGAAGGGATGGCGAAAAGAGCTAGACTGAAACGCGGGCAAGGTTTACGGGGCGGAACATCCGGCTCCATCGGGTTTCTTCTACTTCGTATCTGAGCGCAGCGTCATTCTGGTCGCGATATCCCTGACCGCCACCGAGCGGTGAGACGGCGCGAATAGAGATCTGTACTGCGTAGACCTGATTCAGAAGAAGTGGGTCGGCGGTAATATCAGTGGGTGTTATCTCAGTCCCACTTGAGTTGTAAAGAGTTATACTCACATCGGTAATCGAATCGATGCTGCTTCCGTTGGCGATGCCATTAACAAAACGTTCGATGGTGTACGTGGGGATCGTCACGTACGTATTCGTTACAGGATCATAGATTCGGGTAGTCCCGGTTGCGTCCCATCTGTATTCCACATTGTTTGTGTAATCCACTTCCGGGTCGATCGCTGTTGTTCTGTCTGTCCAGGCGTAAAACCTGACCGAGTAGGGGGCGGCAGTCACGTTGAAGCTGGACGCGCTGAAGAAAGCGCCGTACCCGGTCGGGCTTTTCAGGGTCGCGTTGGTTCGGCCCGCCCCCATATTGGAGAAGTCTTCCTCGAACACTTGCACCAGATCGAGCACGCCCTGTTTCGCAGCAGAATACTGTTCGCTGCTAACGGAGTGATGTTGCCCACGCCATGCAACGACAGCGAGGATCAGAATAATGACTCCTGCGATCATGGTTGCGGCGATATGTCCGATCAGCTCTTGCAAGGTGGGGGTCTTTGTTTGGAATCAGGGAAGGATGGAACAGGCCGGTTGCACCGGACAGGTTTCAGTAGCACGGACGAAAGGGATCAAGTTTGGGTCGGTGATACAGCCATACGTGAACACCCTGTCCAGGGTGAGCGAAAAGGTGTTCGTGGTGTCGTCTCCGACGTACAGGTAAGGATTTTCAACCGTTACCTGAACTCTCTTTGCAAAGGTCTGCGTGGCAGAGATGGTCGTGAAGTCTGTAGGGTCCACGTAGTGCACGGTATCCACGGTTACGATGTAGTCGAATTCGCTCCTGGTGAGCGTGGTGTCCAGGCCACTGAATCCTTCTATGTAGGGGCAGGACCCGATATCGGAGCAGTCGCCCATGGTAGAGGTAGGATTGCTTGCGTCGGGCTCTGAGAGAAGGAATAGCTGGTCGTCCGCGACGCGGCCGCAGTATGGTAGATCCGGCACATTGTCGCCATTCTCCCAGTTGTACCAGTCAAAGTGGCTTCGGCCTATCAGCTCGAGTATCTCTGTGCCTACGCCGGTGAGCTGGGTGCCCACTTCATTGACGGTCTGCCCCTGTGAAGTCCGCGAGATGCCACGCTGCAGGTTCAGCGACAGGATGAGAACAAGCGCCATGGCAAGGAGTGCGTAGATAATTTGTGACATGGTTGGCCTCCGCTAGTCTTCCGAAGTTGTGACGCGTAGAACTTCCTGAACCGATGTGTCGCCGCGTTTGACGATTTCTCGCCCGGACGCGATGAGAGTCAGCATGCCCTCAGCTATCGCCTTTTCGCGCAACGCGTCCTCATCAATTTCTATTCCCGCCTGGACGATCAGATGGCGGATGTCGCGGGTGAAGTACAGGGCTTCTGCAATGGCCTGGCGCCCTTTATATCCCGCACCCTTGCACTCGGGGCAGTCCGGATCTTCGCCGGCGCGATAGAAGGCGTTGGTGTTGATTTCGTCGTCGGTGAACCCGATCTCGCGCAGCAGAACGACATCCGGATCGTTATCGACGGTTTTGCATTTCGTGCACAGCGTCCGCAGGAGGCGCTGCGCCACAATCAGGTTGATGGCGTAGGCGATCAGGAACGGCTCAATCCCCATCTTGTACAGCCTGCTGACCGCGCTGGGCGCATCGTTGGTATGCAGCGTGGAGAACGTAACGTGGCCCGTATTGGCGAGCTTTATAGCAAGCTCGGCTGTCTCGCGGTCGCGCATCTCACCGACCATGACGACGTCAGGGTCGTGTCGTAGAACGGAGCGGAGCGCTTGCTCCATGGTCAATCTGCTTCCGAGCTTGATCTGCCGGACCCCGCGGATGACGTACTCCACCGGATCCTCGATAGAGAGCACATTGATCTGGGGCCTAATGATGTGATGCAGCGCCGCAACGAGGGTGGTGCTCTTGCCGGACCCGGTGGGGCCAGTCATTATGACCATTCCGTACGGTTGCCTGATTGCCTTTCGGAACCGCTCTGTTGCGCCGGGCAGCAGGCCAATGGTACTCAGGTCACTGAATACGCGCCGGTCGTCCAGAACACGGATTACGATGCTTTCGGCGCGGATATCCCTGTTCGCGGTTGCAATGGGAAGCACCGAGACGCGGTAACGGATCAGAGCCCCGTCTACGGTCCGCTGAATAAAGCCGTCTTGTGCGGCCTCGCGTTCGAAGCGGTCTACGTTGCCGGCCCTGTCCTTGACCACGGCGAGAAGCGCCTCGGGGTGCACCTTGTCCTCCACGTGCCACTCAACCAGTTCCCCGTCCACGCGCATGTGGAATTCTACTTTCCGGTCCGCATTCGGGAAGATGTGGATGTCGCTTGCCTCCATGCGAACGGCTTCAACAAGCGATGCCTCAACCAGGTTAATAAGCGACGAGCGGTTGATCTCAGCCTCGATGGCCTCCTCATCTACCAGTTGCGACTGCGCCTGCTCGAACGAGGCCCCGAGGTCGTAGGCCCAGCGATCCTCCTGCATTCGCTCCAGGTATTCGTTCCGCTTTGGAAAGACGGTGCGAAGGATTTCTGATATTTGTTCCTCGGGCGCGTAGCGTAGCTCGAAGAGGTCGAGGTTGAGCCCGTAGACAAACCTGAGAATGTCCGGGCTTGCCGGATCGTGGGCTGCGAATACAAACTTGAGCAGGCCTCGATCCGGCTCAATCTGCTGCTCGAGCGGAAGGAGTTTCAACGCAACCAGCTCGTCGCGTTGCTCGGCGTCGAAGGATTCCACAACCCGCTTGATAAAGTCAGGCTCCGGCATTCCCTCGGTAATTTCCGCGTGACGAAAGGCGTAGATCCGGGCGGCTTCGGCAAATACGGCCTCGCTATTCACCTGGGGATGACGGGCGAGCCAGCGCCAGAGCGTGTCCCGTTCTCCTTTGCGGCGCCACTGGTTGTACGCCTCGCGCACCTGGGCGATCGTGACCAGTTCCCGGTCGAGTAACCGCGCTACCACGCGGTCTTTTCGCGCCGCATCTCCAATCCCATCGCCTGACCGGGCCACCCCGCCGTTTTCCCCAATGGTCGGCGGGTCATGCCTATCCGCAGCAACAACGGCGCCTGTCAGGGCCGACGTTTCCGCAACAGCCGCCGAGGTGTCTTCCGCATCAGTTTCGAGAAAAGCCAGGGTTTCGCCGTCCTGGCTCCCCTGGTCGCTTCCGATGAGTTTGTGGAGTTCGTATTTCATTGAGCGGGCGTAGGCCTATCGGCGCTGAAACATGATGTCGGTACTGGTGGGTGAAATCAGCGCGCTCTCCGCCGAGATAATGGTCAGGAGGGCTACCAGGATGGCGATGAAAATGGCTGTGGCGGTTTTGATGGTTTCGATAGCGGTTTCGAGCTTCAAGTCCGTCTCCTTCTCGTAAAACTCAGCCATCTCGTCGGCCGCCTCTTTTACGGAGCCGGTTTCGGTTCCCGAACGGAATCGGGCCAAAGTCATCGGCGTGAACACCCCGGATGCCTCCATCGCCTTAACGAGATCGGTACCTGCCGCCATCATGAGCGGGACGGTTATCGTTTTTACCTGGTGTTCGATGTAGGTGTTTCCTGTCGCCTCCGCAGCAATCTTCATGACCTCCTCGCCTTCTCCGGCGCCCGAATACAATACGCTGAAGACGCGGCAGAACACCTCAAGGTTTAATTTGTGCAGAAGAGGGCCGAGGTACGGGATTCTGATCATGTGCTTGTGCAGCCAGAACCGTCCCTTCGTTGTTCGGGCCCAAACCACGAAGGCGATGCCGAGCGCGATGCACAGAAGCAGGGCCCACCAGGCGTTCTTGTCCATCCAGTCGGCAAAGACCAGAGAAGCGCTGGTAAGCGGCGGCAGCTTGACGTTGTATTTGGAGAAAAGGCGGGCGTACGATGGAACGATGTACCACACGTACCAGACGAAGGCAGCGATGGTGGCGAGGATCGTGATGGAGGGCGTGATCATCGCGCTCCTGACACTCTTCTTGAACTTGTCCTTTCGCTCGAGGTAGCGCGCTGTGGCCTCAAACATGTCAGCCATGTTGCCGCTCGAAGCGGCGAGGCCCAGCATGTACGCCGTGAACTTCCCGAGCGAGTGCTGGTGTTTCAGAAAAGCCTGGCGGGCGTCCATACCGCCCTTCAGATCACTGTTCAGATCTCGCATCACCTGCCGAAGCGCATTGCTTTGCGTATCGGCAATAAGCAGGTTCAGGACCTCATCGAAGGGCAGCTTTCGCCTGAGCATATTTGCGGCGAGGCGAACGAAGAGGACGATGTCGCCGCTTGCAGGCTTAAGATGGATGTCGAGAAGCTTCTTCTCGACCTTGATAACCTCAAGGCCAACCCTCTCGAGCGCGTGGCGCACTTCATCCGCCGAGTAGGCCTTCTGCGACCCTTTTACGACCTTGCCGGAAGGGTGGCGAACCTTGTAGATGAACGTTAACCGCTCCTCTACGTCCTCGGTAGCAAACTCGTGCTCAGTCGAGAGTACGGAGATGCGCTTCTGCGCCAATCGCCGGGTTGGGGCGTAGACCGTGCCGCGTACGGGTTCGCCGGAAAGATTAAGACCTGTAAAGCGGTATTCGCGCATGGGCTCGGGGAAAGGAAGCGCGAGGCGGCAAGATACAACTGCCCCTGTCCCGAGGCGGGCCAGGGGCAGTTGTTACCTCGATTATATATATCAGAGCTTGGGTTGTGTGGGCCCTAGCAGGCGAGAGGTGTGGTGCCTGTTGCCCCCTCGTTGAGGATGAATATGCCGCCGAAAATGTCAGCATCGGTAGTGCCGCACACCAGCACATGAACCTCGTTTCGGACGGTCACGCCGTCGTCTGCGAAGTTCGTGCCCGTGATCTGTCGACCGGTTCCTACTGTGGTTAGTACGAACTCGCCGTTGATGTTCGTGTATACGCCCGCCGTCTGTGCATAACCGATGTCGCCGAATGTGGCGAAAGTCCAGTCCTCACCGGCGGCTGCGCCGCCGAATGGTTCGGGCTTCTTGACCCAGGCCTGAATGTCGCTCGCCATGCGAACGGCGTCCTGCGTCATGGCATCGGCGTTAGCCTTTGCGTCGTTTTCTGTGAATGCGCGAATGCCGACAACGATGGCAATACCGATAATGACGGTCGCAAGCACAAGTAGAATCAGCTGTTGCTGTCCCATGATTTTCCTCTTAAGGGTTAGGGAAAGAGAGTGTGGTTTGTGTAACCATGTCTAATTCGTGTCATCCTGGCGAAGTCGCGGATTAGCAAAAGGGTACCGATGGGTGACCTTACGTGGTCCGCGACCTCTACGCCCCCTGTAAGAGGAACGAGGGGGCCGTGTAGGGGCGCCCAGACTGCCATCATGAAAAATGAACGAGACCTCCCGCGGTGCGGGATTGGTTGCTTCGTGGAAAGAATGCTCCACGTTGTAACAATACACGTTATCAACGCCTTTGCCGAATCATGCCAGTAGACGTTTTAGTGCCAGTCATGTCCTCAATCGATTACAAATGATCGGATTAAAGAGGATTGTTGTTTGAAATGTATCAACAGGACACCCGATTTCAGCATCAAACAACCGCTGGATGGAACGCAACCATGTTCCGGTTTGCCCTCAGGAGGCTATTGAAATACGTGCTCCCCGCAAGTCTGCGGGACGGGGCGGGCTGTCGCCGAGAAGCGCCGTCGTAGGTTGGATGACGTTTTTCCACAGACTCCTGGGTGGGCTCACGGGGCGTCTCGTTCGTACAACGTAAGGCCTTCAGCCTCAATTCGGGCGAGGAACCGTGCCGGCCACGCCGCGAAGCCGTTCGACCTCCTCCGGTGCGTACACAACGACATCCAGGGAACACGGGCGGAGGTCGAAGAGGGCGGTTACCTCGGCGGTGCGCTCAGGAGGCCGACGATTTGTCTCCATCTCGACGAATAGATCGAGGTCGCTGTTCGCTCCCTCTTCACCTCGGGCGCGACTACCAAAGAGGACGATGCGGCGGGGCTGGAACTTACTGACTATCCGGTCACGGACGGCCTGAAGATCTACGACGACCTCGGAGGAGTTCACACGCTGCGGGTTCAACGTTTCCATAGCAAAAGCTACAACGCTTCACAGCCATACTCCGTGTTGCAAGGGCCTGCTAACAGTTAGCGCGTGAGGTCGGTTCGAGGACAGTCTGAGGCCGTTTCAAAGCGCACGAGGAGGTCGGGGCAATAGTCCCGGACGACGAGTGTAACGCCGAAACGGTCCAGAATGGCCCGAAACGGCCCATCGCGATTGAGTGTTAACAGGCCCTAACTCGAACGCGTCGCCCCTCCCGATTCGCCGAGGATTCCGCACGTCCAGCTGCCCGCCGATCTACCTTTGCAGCCCGTTCCTCGAGTTCAACGAATCGTCCGCGTGAGCGACCAGAAGATCATTTTTTCGATGGTGGGGGTGAGCAAGGCCTACGTCCCCGGCAAGCCCATCCTCCAGAACATCCACCTGTCCTTTTTCTACGGAGCGAAGATCGGCGTGCTTGGCCTTAACGGGTCGGGGAAGTCGTCGCTGTTGCGGATCGTCGCGGGGCTGGACGAGAAGCACGACGGTATCGTGCAGGTCCAGAAAGGGATCACCTTCGGCTACCTCTCGCAGGAGCCCGAACTGGACGACACCAAGACCGTCCGCGAGGTAGTGGAGGAGGGCGCTGTCGAAGCCGTAGGGCTGCTGCGAGAGTACGAAGAGGTCAGCGAAGGGTTTGCTGCGCCGGACGCCGACTTCGACGCGCTGATGTCCGCGCAGGCGAAGCTGCAGGAGAAGATCGACCACCTCGACGCATGGGACATCGACTCGAAACTGGAGATGGCGATGGACGCCCTCCGTTGCCCGCCGCCGGAGACCTCCGTGGATATTCTCTCGGGCGGGGAGAGGCGGCGCGTGGCCCTCGTCCGGCTGCTGCTCCAGGCTCCCGATGTGCTCCTCCTCGACGAGCCCACCAACCACCTGGATGCCGAATCGGTGGCGTGGCTGGAGGGGCACCTGGAGCGCTACGCAGGCACCGTCATCGCCGTCACGCACGACCGCTACTTCCTCGATAATGTGGCCGGTTGGATTCTGGAACTGGATAGGGGGCATTGCATCCCGTTCGAGGGCAACTATTCGTCCTGGCTGGAGCAGAAGCACGCCCGGCTGGCGCTGGAAGAAAAGCAGGAGAGCAAGCGGCAGAAGGCGTTGGCGGAGGAGCTGGCGTGGGTGCGGATGAATCCGAAGGGCCGCTCGAAAAAGAGCAAGGCGCGCATCACCAACTACGAGCAGATGCTGGCCACGCAGCAGGAGAAGCGCAACGAGGATATCGTGATCTACATCCCGCCGGGGGAGCGGCTTGGAAACGTGGTGGTGGAGGCCAAAGGTGTCTCCAAGGCGTACGGCGAGAACCTGCTCTTCGAGGATCTCACGTTCAGCCTGCCGCCGGGAGGCATCGTAGGCGTCATCGGGCCGAACGGCGCGGGCAAGACCACCATGTTCAGGATGATCACGGGCGAGGAAACGCCGGACGCCGGGACGTTCACGGTAGGCAGCACGGTGCAGCTCGGCTACATCGACCAGAGCAGAGCGCTGGATCCCAACAAGACGGTTTTTGAGGAGATTGCGGGCGGCGCTGAGTACATCAAGCTGGGGCCGCGCGAGGTGAACGCTCGGGCGTACGTCGGGCGGTTCAACTTTGCGGGGCAGGATCAGCAGAAGAAGACCAGCGAGCTATCCGGCGGCGAGCGCAACCGCGTCCACCTTGCCAAGATGCTGAAAGAGGGCGCCAACGTGCTCCTCCTCGACGAGCCCACCAACGACCTCGACGTGAACACGCTCCGCGCGCTCGAAGAGGCCCTGCTGGAGTTCGCCGGCTGCGCCGTAATCATCTCGCACGATCGCTGGTTCCTCGACCGCGTGGCCACCCACATCCTGGCTTTCGAGGGCAACAGCGAGGTCCGCTGGTTCCCCGGCAACTACTACGAGTACGAGGAAGACCGCCGCGCGCGCCTCGGCCCCGCAGCCGACCTCCCGAAGCGCATCAAGTACCGGCAACTGACGCGGTAAGGCGACTGATCTTTAGCAGCCCGTTGAAGAAGTCATCCTGCCTTTCCGCCCACCTGCTGCGGGGAGCCTGCCCCTTCCCGTCCCGCACTGGCTGCGGGACTGCGGGCTTGCGGGGAACACCTCTTCAACGGGCTGCTATCACTCTCCGACATTCACGGGTGTAATGATGAACAAGAACAAGTGGACGACGAGCGACATCCCAGACCAGTCCGGCCGCACGGCCATCGTCACCGGAGCAAATTCGGGCATCGGCTACGAATCGGCGCTGGCCCTGGCAAAGAAGGGCGCACACGTCGTTCTGGCCTGCCGGAGCCGGACGAAGGGCGAGGAGGCTATCGAGAAGATCAAAGCCTCGCAGCCGTCCGGAAGTGTCGAGTTGATGCTCCTCGATCTAAACAGCCTTGATTCCGTCCGAGCATTCGCAGGGGCTTTCAACGCTGCGCACGACCGCCTCGATATCCTTATCAACAACGCCGGCGTGATGATGCCACCGTTCGGGATCACACAGGAGGGTTACGAGCTCCAGATCGGCGTGAATTATATCGGCCACTTTGCGCTAACCGGTTTGCTGTTCGACAAACTGACGACCACGCCCCAATCGCGCATCGTGACCCTCAGCAGCCTCGCCCACCGGCAGGGCAAGATTGATTTCGAAACGTTCACCGGGGAAAATCTGCAGAACGGCGCGGACTACAAACCCATGGCCGCCTACATGCAGAGCAAATTGGCCGACCTCATGTATGCCATTGAGCTTCAGCGCCGCCTGACCGAAGAGGGGTGGGGGACGATCTCAGTTGCCGCTCACCCAGGGTTCACGGCGACCGATCTCCAACGGCACAGCGGACTCTGGAACCGGCTTGTCGGATTCTGGAGCAACGATCCGCCGCAGGGCGCTCTGCCGACGCTCTACGCCGCAACCTCGCCGGACGCAAAGCCGGGCGGTTACTACGGTCCGGACGGATTCTACGAAGCGCGCGGATATCCCGCGTCGTCGAAGGTGATGCCACACGCGCGCGATCGGCAGGTTGCCGGGCGCTTGTGGAGCTACGCCGAGGAGGCTACAGGCGTCCGTTTTCTGTAGGCTTCCGAAACGGAGACAACAACTGGCTGAGACAATAGAACTAGATACGTGGCAAGATTCCAGCGATTTGTAATACCGCCACCATTTGCGTGCACCCACGCAAGCCGCTGGCTCCAGTTGATATCCAGTCGAATTCCGGAAGCGCAATAAAACCAGGCAGCGTATATACCCTGCGTGCTACATTATGCGTCGCCAACCGGTTCTTATCCCCCCACACTCTCACATTCACCCTTGGAGGTGACCCGATGAACCGCCTAACAAAGCTATTTATGGTGTGCGGGCTCGCGCTGGCACTGGCACCCATCTCAATTCAGGCCCAGGAGGATGGACCTCCGACGGTCATGATGTCCTCCGCCCAGTGCGACCGCAACACGCTTGACGACGTGCTCGACAATGCAAGGGAGCATGGACTCCCGATTTGGCAGGAGCTCGTTAACGAAGGCATGATCATATCGTCCGGGATCTTGAGGCATTGGTGGGGTGACGAATGGAATCTGGTTACCGTCATAGTCGCAGCAGACGAAGCAGCCGTGATAACGGCCAACGACGAATTCGGCAGCCGCTTCGACGATCTGTACCCCGACGACG
>JADFQN010000186.1 GCA_022561755.1 Bacteroidota bacterium | reverse complement strand
GGACTGGGAGTTATTCCCGTTCTGGCGAGGTTCATCATGCAGGCGACAGATTGGGCTTCTCGCTGAAGCGGGACGAACCCTCCGTCTCCCCGCCATACGGCGGGGATCCACCTCCCTTGAAAAGGGAGGGGTTATTTGAACTGGCCCCCTTCCCAAGGGGGGCTCCCCGCCGCAGGCGGGGTGGGGGTTGGTCACAACCCCAGCGAGATGCTCCTAGCCCGAAAGCCGTTATTCCAAGATGCCTCACAGGCCGGAGAGCGGGTAGCGAACGGTCTTACATTGCTCGATAACTAAAGACGCGGATTGATCCTCCGTTATTGCGATGAACGTCGTCGAAACGATTCCCCTTCACGAGACCGCGCGCGCGCGCTACCTGAATTACGCGCTGTCGGTCATTACGAGCCGGGCGTTGCCGGACATCCGGGACGGCCTCAAACCCGTGCATCGGCGGATTCTCTACGCGATGTACACCAATCTTCGGCTGCTGCCGGATTCGCGCTACCGCAAGAGCGCAACAGTAGTTGGCGAGGTGATGGGCAAGTACCACCCGCACGGCGACACGGCCATTTACGACGCGATGGTGCGCATGGCGCAGAGCTTCTCGCTGCGCGCGCCACTGGTGGACGGGCAGGGCAACTTCGGCAGCCTCGATGGCGACAGCCCGGCGGCGATGCGCTATACGGAGGCCCGCTTGCAGCCCCTCGGCGCTGAGCTTCTCCGTGAGATCAAGAAGGACACCGTCCACTTCCGCCCGACGTACGACGGCACGCTGTTCGAGCCCATCGTGCTTCCGGCGCCGTTCCCCAACCTTCTCGTAAACGGCGCCAGCGGTATCGCCGTGGGCATGGCCACGAACATCCCGCCGCACAACCTTGGCGAGATTATTGACGCCTGCCTCCTCCTTATCGGTTCGCCCAATGCCCGGCTCGATACGCTGATGAAGCACGTCAAGGGTCCGGACTTCCCGACGGGCGGGCGCATTCTCAACACGCCCGAGGAGATCCAAAAGATCTACGAGACGGGCGAGGGCGCGGTCGACATCCGCGGCGAGTTCGAGTTCGAGGGCAAGACCAAGATCATCATCACGTCGATTCCTTATGGGATGGCGAAGTCGGACCTCATCGAAAAGATCGCCGACCACATCCGGCTCGGCAAGGTGCCGCAACTTGTTGACATCCGCGACGAATCGACCGAGGACGTGCGCATCGTGCTGGAGGTCAAGCGCGGCTCCAACGCCGACGCCGCGATGGCCTACCTCTTCAAGCACACGCCGCTGCAAACGCGATTCCACGTCAACATGACGTGCCTCGTACCCACGCACAACCCGGAGGTGGCCGCGCCGCGCAAGGTGGACCTCCGTACGGCGTTGCAAGCGTTTCTGGATTTCAGGATGGAGACGGTGGTCCGCCGCCTCCGCTTCGAGCTCGAACAACTCGAGAAGCGCATCCACATCCTGCGCGGCTTCGCCGTCATCTTCGACGCGCTCGACGAGGCCATCGCACTAATCCGTGCCTCGAACGACAAGGCCGACTCAAGCCAGCGCCTGCGCCACCGATTTGGGATTGATGAGATCCAGGCCGATGCCATTCTTGAGATCAAGCTCTACCGGCTGGCGAAGATGGAAATCGACGCCATTCGTAAGGAGCTGGGGGAGAAAGAAGGATTAGCTGAAGGGATGCGCGAACTCCTCACCGACGAGGACGCGCGGTGGAAGGTGATTAAGGATGAGCTGCGCAGCCTCCGGACGATGTACGCCGACGACCGCCGGACGGCCATCGAAGGGCCCGACGAGGTGCTCGAATACAGTGCCGAGGACTACATCATTAAGGAGGATGTGTACGCCATCGTCACGCGCGACGGTTGGGTGAAGCGCCAGCGCTCGTACACCGATCTCGAATCGATCCGCGTTCGCGACGACGACGAAGTGGGCTGGGCGCTCGCTACCAGCACCCGCGCTACGATCTGTTTCTTCACCTCGGCCGGAAAGGCGTACTCCCTGCGTGCCGACGATCTGCCCTCCACGACCGGCTACGGCGACCCCATCCAGAAGCTCTTCGACTTCAGCGACAAGGAGCGCGTGGTCGGTGTGATCGCGCTGGATAAGCGCGTGATTCCGAAACCGCTTCCGATGCTCGACAACCCCGATTTGTTCGCGGGAGACGGGGCCCCGCTGGATGGCTCATTCGATGGGCCATTCGTGGTCGCGGTGTCTTCTGATGGGCTGGCGATTCGGATGACGCTGGAGACATTCGCCGAGCGCTCCAACAAGAAAGGCCGGACGTATATGCGCGGGCGGAAGGGCCAGCGTGTGATGGCGGCGACGCTTGCACGCGGTGACGAGAATGTCTGCCTCGCCTCAAAAGAGGGCAAGGGGCTCATCTTCGCAGTCTCGCAGATCCCAATTTTCAAGAGCGCCGCCAAGGGCGTCATCGCCATGCGCCTGCAGAGCCCCAACGACTCCGTGCTGGGCATGGCCATCACCACGGCTGCCCGCGACGGTCTCGAAGTGGAGACGAGCCGCGGCCGCACCGAGATCGTCCGCACCACCAAGTTTGAAGTGCAGAACCGGGGAGGAAAGGGCCGCACGGTTATCTCGCGTGGCACGCTGAAGAGCGTGAAGAGGGAGCCGGTTGAGGTGCATTTGAAGGGGGGTGGCAACGGGAATGGTAGCTAACCCTCAACTTGTCATCTTGAGCGAGCGTAGCGAGTCGAAGAGCCTGCCCCGCGTCTTCTAAGTCTGTGCTACATTGTTTATCTTACAAGAAGCACTCACCTAGACACGGAACCGTGTACAGCAAAATGAAAACCCCATTCTTGCGGAGCCTTTTCGCATTAGCGCTCGCCATTGGCTTCTTGGCTTTGCCGGCGTGTGGAGCCCCCAATTACGCCGAATTGCAGCCCATCGATCAAGCCACTGTTGATGTGCCCGAACGACCCGACTCAACCACTTCTGTCGAGAAAAAGAAGACCCTGGAAGAGATATGCGACGAACTCCATGCTTTACAGAATGAGCTTGACATGCGCGCCCTCGATGCCTCTTTAGAGCCACCAAGTGTTGATAGGGATAGGCGAATTGCGGGCCTCAGACACCTAAGCAATCAAATTGGCCGATTCCGGGCTGAAAACTGCTAAAACACAAAAGTGCTTTTGTGCTAATGTACATTTGTGCTGTTTGCGGCAAGGAGCGTAACCACGTTCGATCTAGCTAGTCCAGCGGCTTATATTATTGCCCCAAATCTAACCCACTCCGCCACTGATATCGTAATGGAACAGAGGTTTTTGAAAACAGGCATGTACACCATCAACCTAAACCAGGTACTTTGGACTGAGGAGGCTGGGGATCAAGTGAAGCTGTATTTTTCTGATAGCAGGGAGCTGTTGTTGTCGGGCGACGAAGCAAAGACCTTGCTTGCGTATTTCAATTCGCCAGCCCCCGCGCCTAACGTGCATACGATGGCGGATTTTTAACAGGTATTGGAAAAAAGGGGAGGGGAGTAGCTACATCGAAATCTTCTCGATTTCGTCAAGCTCCAAAACCTCACTGCGCCTGTCATAAAGCTTCGTCGTACGCGGCGATTCATGGCCAGCAATCGACTGCGCGTGTTCAATCTGGCCACCGTTTTCTAGGTACACGAAGGCGTAGAACACGGTCACCCGAAGGTTCTTAATGGGAAAGCTCTGATGTGCTGGGCCGTATTCTGGGCGCTCTCGGCCAGACTCCGGGTACTCGCTCAAGTGGTCAATAATTTCGTCGAACCTCTCACGAAAGCGCTTCACTGCCTTTTCGCTGTAGTCGTTGCGGAACTCGAAGTGCCCCTTTACATCCTGAATTGCGCCAGGCCTGAATCCTACCCTAGGAGTCTGTCGGACTTAGGCAGGTTTTACTGCGGCGGCGGCTAATCGGTCCATTGTTTCCGATCATTTTCGTTACGTAGTCCCACTATGCGCCTCAAAAGATCAAAAAAATGGCCTCGATTCTCCACTCGCCTCGCTACAAACCCCTAAGTCCGACAGACTCCTAGCCATTATTTAGTTGCTGGGGCCGGCCGTTTCCCATCTTTCACCTCTTGCCGTAGAGTTGCGGCGTGGTCGCGGATCATCTCACCAAACTCTTCTTTCGACAGAAAGACCGCCGGGCCGCTGTCGAAGCCTTCCTGAATCAACCGTTTTAGCTCTTCGTGCTTGAGTTTGTTGATTTCCTCTTGCTTTTCGAGTAATCGAAGGCCTGTCCGTACGACTTCTGAGGCGGAGTTATACCTCCCCTCTTTCACAAGAGATCGGGTAAACCGCTCTAATTTGGGCGTAAGCGAAACGTTCATGGCTTTGGTTGATGTGTTCATCGCTGCCCGTATAGCGACTAGGCAGCGCAGTGTCAATCATTGACATTCGGATATGTTCCGGTGGTAATATCGACCGTTTCCCTTTAACTGTAAATAGGGTGAGCTAGTGATCCCAGAGAGGACACCTCGGTGCACCCCGTTCTTCTTCGGCTCGCTG
>JADFQN010000005.1 GCA_022561755.1 Bacteroidota bacterium | reverse complement strand
CACTACCTGAAGAGTCGCGGTTCAAGGCGACGCATAGCATTATGGACCGAGACATCGCAAGACTGGCTGGGTCCAATGGCAGGAAGAGCGAATTCGGACCGGAACTAGGAGCTGGGTTCAAGGCAGCTATGGCGAAGGTTAGGTCTGGAGGCCAGGTGGTCTTCACCTATCATCATGCCCGGAAGGTGGCCTGGGTCTCACTGGCCCGGGCACTAGACATCGCGGACCTGGCCCCATACGAATTGAGTTTCGCCCGATCCGAGCTTGACAATGGGTTTCACAGCTTTCCAGGAAGTGTCAAATGTGACGCTATTTTTGTCTGTAGGGAGCGCGGCTATGTCGAGCCAGGAGATATGCCTCCACCGCTCACGGCCCGTCGAGCCGCGGACAAGAAGATGGCGAGGTACGCTGCTAGCGTTCAGACCCTAAGTTGGTCGACTCATCGCGTCACTATCGACGAGCTTCGCGAGTTGGCGCAGCAACTTGAAGCGGCGGAGAAGGAGCTGCACACCATCGACGACAGCGGCCAGGCGCTGGTCCACGTGCTGGGAGGAGGTGCAGTCCCGTTCGTGACGGGGGACTCTGCCAGTTCGCGATGCAGCTGAAACACGGGCGTCGTTATCTCGCCGCGCTCTACAACACCAACGTTCTCGAGTTGATACCGTGTCATCAGGCGTAGGGTATCACCGGTTGACACGTTGATGCTGTCGCTGAAGAAGGCGAAGTATATCGTATTCCCCAGGGTGTCCGAAACCGGCGTCTCGAACCGGAAGCGGTTGCGCCCGAAGTTCTCGCCGAGCGACAAAATGTCGTTTTCTATCCACTCGCCGAACGACAGCGCTTTGGTCTTGGTAGCGTATGAAGCCGTTTGCTCAATGTTTGCACGTTGGGCATGCATCTGGGTTGCTGCCAGTATTAACAGGACGGCTGCGCCTATGATGATTGCCGAAAGATGATCGAGTAAGACTTGCATGACAGTGGTGGCTAGGAAACTTGGATAAGATGCCGAAATCGGCGATGATGGGCGTCCGCTAAGTCGTTAGCAGATTTCGCCTCCGCACTCACCACCTTCTCATTCTCCACCCTCGCCGTACGGCTCACCTCCACCTTCCAGCGGTCCGTACACTTCCTCGTACTCCAATTCGGCCTTGATCGGGTCGTATGAGATAACGCGCTGGATTGATATTGCGCCGTTTGGAAGGTAGTCGCTTTCCACGCGAACCTCCACAAGCTTGTGCAGTGTGGGAAATTCGGAGATGTCGCTGGCTTCGCCGTCCTTTACATACTGAACGTCGACGTCCACATCGAAAGCCAGGTAGCGCCCGGTGGAAAGCTCTGCATTAACCAACTGACTCCGCAGCCCGCTCAGATCATCGACGTCATCGCAGTCCGGTGTTCGGAAAGGCTCGATGAGGTCACAACCTGATGCACTGCGATCGACTTCGCCAAACTGTTCAACGTCGACGAAATCGTCGTCAAACTCGGGGAGGTAGTTCCGGGCATCAATACCTGCTGGAGTCGACCGCTCATCAAAAGAGCGAGAGCCGATGAGTTCCATGATGCGCATGATGGTGCCGGAGGCGGCCATTTCAATTTCGTTCTGGACCATCAGCTCGTAGTTAGAGGAGGAATTCCTCTGCTGGTTAAACGAAACCAGCGAGGCCAGAACAAGTGCCAGTAAACCAAGGAGGGTCTGCGCCATGACGGTGGGGCGTTGGTGTGGTGAAGGAACCGTTTCACACTCCGGTATCTGAAATGTATGGCGCTGATTTAGACATTCCGGCCCAAACGCTTTACCCAACTCCGTTTGTCAAGTCAAATCCACGGTGGCCCTTGCTATCCTGGTCGTCGGTGCATTCGCGTGGTGTCGCCGGCTTCGTTCTGGGTAGCTTTTCTATGCGCAGGTATATTCTGTACGTCCGGCTTATTGGCAGCGGCGGTGTTGTCCATTTGGGTAGAAGAGGAACGATCCATTCCCAAGCGGGCACAATAGGAAACACTCTTTCAACACCCCCCCGGTTTGTTTATGGCCAGCGGATTACCCATTTGTGAACGGAATCCGCAGAGCCTCAAAAGACGGCAGCCGACCCTTTGATAGGGCCGGCTGCCGTTTGTCGTGGTCCATTGTTGCCGCCTAATCGCCTTCGCAAACGACGTAGTCGTTGTGATGCAAAAGGTGATGCGGTACGGCCGGCGCGCCAATACAAATCAGCTGCTCGTTGGCCTCGTTACCTGGCGGGCGATGCATCACGGCCACCTTCTTATTGTTGGGGTGATTGCCCGGGCACATGCAGCCAGGTGCTAAGTGGTCCGGATCAGGGTTCGGATCGGGATCAGGATCGGGGTCCGGATCAGGATCGGGGTCCGGATCAGGATCGGGGTCCGGATCAGGATCGGGGTCCGGATCTGGGAATGGAATCGCGGAAGAACAAACAATCGGAGCAGTCTCGGGGTCAATCGGATCTAACCAGAGCTCGAAGACCTGGTCGCTGAAATCCGGACGGCCGCCATAGTCTCTCAAGACCCGATAACCGTCTTCGTCTCTGTCCGACCATCCATCTCCATCGTAACCAAATTTCTTGGTAGCCTGGAGACTGTTCTGCGGCCGATCGGACCCATTGCTGTCCCACCCTTTATCGTGGAGATCTTCGAATGCTGCTCTCCAACGTTGGTTATCGTTGCGAGCTTCCGCAAGGTAGACGGCGTCACCGGCCTCATATAGGTACTGTTGGCAAATGTCGCCCGTGGGGTTATGCCTAGCATCACCCCTCAGAATAGGCGAGGAGACGCAATCGCGTATCGCGTTCGTCGGGTGGAGCGAGTGCCACGGGGGTTGGGAGAAATTTGAACTCGGTGGTGCCGCTGAGGTTAAGCCCACCACCGGTAGTAAGACTACCATAGATTTTTGTGCGGCCCTCATATTGCAGCGTACCGTTCGTAAACAGATGAGCCTCCACCTCGTCATGTCCGTCCATCAAAATGTCGCCTCCAGAGTAGATAGCGAGACTGGTTGTCTCTCCATCTGGGTACGTCGACACGTTCGTGCCAACGAAGCGATCTATCTCGGTTCGTCCATCGGCAATAATAACGGCATACCCATCAAAGACGAGGTTCTGCATGCGGAGACTACCTGGACAATAGTATACACGAGGGTTGGTTGCACTCCCACCCTCAAGCGTGCCAGATAGGTCACAATTCCAATCAGCTGATGCATCCCAAGAATCGGGCATATCCGTTCGTATGTCTACGTCCATTCCAAAGTCATCGGCCAAATGGAGTGGATCCACCGTGGGAATATCTACAGGTAGTGCGAAGGCAACTGGCGGGCTTAAGTAGGGATTGTAATTTGGCTGGAAAATGGTCTCCACATGCCTTCCACCGACTGTACCTGAGTACGAACCAAAGCCGGCTACCACTGCAGAGGAACCTTCGGTCTGAAGGTTAGAGTTCGTGTGCATGCTCGCGTTTAGTATGGCCGCCGTGCTGTCTGCAACACCGATAGATAGGACGTCACCAGTGCCAGCAACTGACAAATCGCCACCAACCAGTAAACCAAAACCGAATCCTAGAGGAACGGTCTCGGGAGCCTGATCAACGACAGATCTAACGGTTCTTGCTACGCGGCTGCCTTCGGATGTAACTACAGATCCCTCGGACGTAATCGTCGCTTCAGGACCCGAGATGCTCACCTCTACGGCATACGTACCTTGGTCGAAGTAACCTTCAAATGATTCCTCGGTGAACGAGACTGCGAGGTGCTGCTTGGCTCGCTCGGTGCCGGCGATAGCGGCACTCCTGGCTAGCACTGCGTACTCGTCGCTAGCAACTCCGCGGTGGGTTTCGCTCAGTTGGAGCTGCGTACTCGCAAAGTAGAATCCGCCGATTATGACGAAACCAAGGACGGCTAAGAGTGAAACGGCGCTTCCCATGATGGTTGGTCGTTGCTTAGAACAACGGGTTGAGGATCGGGGGATGAATGACGGTTTCCCAGCGGGAGTCCGTAAACTCAGATGGGTTTGAGGCTGCCGAACGTGCGATCGGTGTCATGGCGTCAAGGCGGACATGGAGACTGGCGGCGTTCTCAGGTCCTGACGCCGGCGCGCCAAAAACGTCCAGAAACTCTATCTGCCAATCGACCAGTTGGAACGCAGTTCCGCCGTCCGGCTGGCCGTCTACAAACCGCTCTATGCGGTACGTCTGGACATTATCGTACACCTCTCCCAACGTCCGGCGATATTCGACCAGTTGCTCCGCAGTGCTTCCGGGTGAGACGCGAGCGAAGAATTGGAACGAACTATCGACCTCCTGAACGGACAATGCCCGACTGAGACTGCGGACGTCGTTGAGCACGACTTCGTTGAATGAGGCGACGTGTCTGTTCAGACTGTAAAAGGCAGTCGCATCTATGGACTCCTTCTGGCCGGACTGAAGGTTCACCGCAATTATTAGGAGCACGACGCTCGCCACCAAGACCGCTATGATGTTGTCAAAAATAAATTGCATGTGTCGAACCGACAGGGTGAGACAGACGATCTACCAGACGCACCGCGTGCCGCACGAATAAAGCTGAGAAAGCGTTACGGAGACTGTGGGCTGGATGCCCAATGCCGTAACCCGGATGACTACCTTCTTTAAACTGGTAGCAACGGCGGAGGCCGTCCCCGAGCCGTTGTCCTGCACGTAACCCACAACGGAATCAATGCTAAACTGCAACGTGTCTAGTAGCGAAGTTTTGGGGACAGTGTACGTGATAGCATCGAAATCATCGAGATCGTCAAATGCGACGTCAGGCAATGAACTATGAGCTTCACGCCTTCTTGGAAACGAGTCAAAGAGATGCTCTGGATCTGAAGAGAGTGGTAAGAGGTTTGACAGTTCCAGAAGGGACGCATTTCTGTCACCTTTAGTCGCCTCGTCAAAAGCAAGACGGCGCATCTCATTCAGCCTGTCAATACCGACCTGCGTCGCCATCGTAGTGGCTTCGATGTCAACTTTCTCCTTTTGAGTCAGTATCGCGTGACGCGATTGATGCAGGGTCAGGAACGTGACAATTCCAATTGCGGCGAGGGCTAACAGCGATTGTGGCATGACTCCTAGCGTTGAGTCTGTTCGGCGACTACCGCAATATCGGCCACTCCGAGACCAGACTCGAATACCTTGCGCGATTGTGACTACTCTGGTTACATTTAGTTAGCCAGACCCAATAATTCGACCACTCGTGCCTAGAAAGTGCCCACAGCTTCATGTAATTGAATGCGATCAGAACTCAGGTCCACCTCTATAAGTATCTGATGTCCACTAAACTGAAATCCTGACCGACGGGTGATTCCGCTACCCTTCTCCCTTAAAATGCTTCCGCTTTGTTATCGGTCAGCAGACAGCCTAGTCGTCGCCGGCCGTCACGCGGAGCATTTCGGTAAGGCTTGTTTCGCCACGAGTTACTAAAACTCGGGCGGAAGCTTGAAGTGTCAGCATCCCCTCCCTCTCTGCGATTCTGCGGAGATTATCTTCCTCAATTACGTCTCCAGCCTCGACGATTGCTTCACGGATGGCTGGCGAGAAGTACAGTGCTTCTGCAATGGCCCGCCGCCCTTTGTATCCGCGTCCTTTGCATGTTGGACAGGAGCTGTTGGTATTCGGAATACAAAACGTATCGCCGGCAAGGTCCTCCTCACTAAACCCAAGTTGCGTTGCGAGTACCTCGTCTACTTCGCAATCTTTCGCCTTACACTCGGGGCAAAGGGTACGAATTAGCCGCTGCGCCACAACCAGGTTGATGGCGTAAGCGATCAGGAAGGGCTCTATCCCCATCTTGAACAAACGCGACACCGCGCTGGGGGCGTCGTTCGTGTGGAGGGTTGAGAACGTGAGGTGACCGGTGTTGGCCAGCTTAATGGCCAGTTCCGCTGTTACCTTATCGCGCATCTCGCCCACCATTACGATGTCGGGGTCGTGGCGGAGAATGGAGCGAAGAGCTTGCTCGAAGTTGAACTTGTGACTGAGCTTGATTTGGCGGACCCCGGGAATGATGTACTCAACCGGATCCTCAACGGTTAGCACATTCACCTCCGGTGTAACCACCTGGCTCAGCGATGCAACCAGCGTGGTTGACTTACCGGAGCCCGTAGGCCCGGTGAGGATTACCATGCCGTGGGGCTGGCGGATCGCCTTGTCGAATTGTTCAAGCGCACCCTCCAGCAAGCCGAGTTTGGACAGATCGGTGATGACCTTTCGGTCGTCCAACACACGAAGAACGATGCTCTCTGCCCTCAGTTCTGTATTTGCCGTAGAAATAGGCAGAACAGAAAAGCGGTACCGAATCAGCGTGTCGTCGATGCGGCGCTGAATGAAGCCGTCCTGCGCCGTGTCGCGCTCAAACCGGTCCACGCCGCCGGCCGTGTCCTTGAGTACAGCAAGCAAGGCTTCGGGATGGCCCTTTTCTTCCGTGTGCCAATGCTGCAGCTTGCCGTCGATGCGAAAATGGATCTCGGTCTTGCGTTGAGCATTGGGGTAGACGTGAACATCCGACGCCCCCATACGCACGGACTCGACCAGGATGGCCTCCACCAGGTTGATGAGTGACGACCGAGAGATCTCTGCCTCGAGGGCCTCTTCGTCTATGAGCCCACTCTCTTCCTGCTCGAAGCTCATCCCGAAGTCGAAATCCGGGCCGGTCGATTCCTGAAGGCGCTCGAGGAACTCGTTTTTGCGCGGGAAGGCCTCGTCGAGAACGCTCTTTACCGTCTCGCCGGGCGCATAGCAAAGCTCAAACCGCTCCAGATCCAGCGCATGCATGGTGCGCTGAAGATCCTGCCGCATCGGGTCTTCCGTAATGAAGACCAATTTCAGAATGCCACTGGGCTGATCTTGCGCATAGGCGTAAGGCGCCACCCGAAGATCGAGCAGCTTGTTTCTGTTGTCCTCCGAGAAAGACTCCAGGACTGTTTTCACGAACTCCGACTCGGGCTCGCGCTCTGCTACGGGAGCAATTCGGAAAGCGTACGTCACAGCCGCCTGCTTATAAACCGCATCTCGCTCAACCGAGGCGACCTCAGCCAGCGTTCGCCACAGTGGGCCTTTGCTTTGCTGGCTCTTGTGTGACGAACTGGCTTCGCTTACCTGCTCGGCGGTGACGACGCTTTTCCGAAGAAGCGCTTGCACCACACGGTCTTGAATGTTTGCGTAGGCCTCCGACTGCGTGGCAACCGCCTTTGTCACAGCAGGGATGAAGCTCTCAGCGCCGTTTGCGTCAACGGCAACGTCAGACTGTGTCGAGACCGGGAGGCTGTCTGCGACTCCGTCGCCGGCCGGCCGCGCAGGGGCGGTCGTCTGGCCGGAACCAGAGTCGGGCGAGCTGAAGAAGCGGTTGTCGGACATGATGTGGAGACGTTCGGCAGAGGGGTGCAACAGACCCTTGGCCAACTATCAGTTAATACCCGGCATGAAGTCGCCGGCGGATGGGCGGATGAGCGCGGTCTCGGCCGACAGCACAGTCAGGAACGCGACCATGATGCCTATGAAAAGGCTCACAACCGTCTGGATTGACTGGATGGCCACTTCAAGTTTCAGCGTCGTCTCCTTCTCGTAGTAGTCGGCCATTTGCTGTGCGCTCTTACGAACATTACCGGTCTCGGCGCCCGAGCGATACCGTGCGAGCGCCATATCGGTGAACACCTCGGAGGCTTCCATCGCTTTTACGAGATCGACACCCTGCGCCACCATCATGGGCACGGTAATCGTCTTGATCCGGTGTTCCATGTACGAGTTGCCACACGCCTCGGCCGCGACCTTTATCACCTCGATGTTCTCACCGGAGCCGGAGTACAGAATGGCGAAGACACGGCTGAACACCTCAATGTTGAGCTTGTGCAACAAGCTCCCCATTAGCGGCATCCGAATCATGTACTTGTGTGCCAAATACTTACCTCTCTCCGAACGCAGGAACATCACAATCGCCCCAATGGCAACGATCATGAAAAGGATCAACCAGAGTATGTTCGCATCAAGCCAATCCGCCCACGCGATGGACATCGTGGTCAGCGGCGGAAGCTCAATGCTGTCGAAGTTCTTAAACAGGCCGGCCGTCTGAGGCACGATGTACCACACGTACCAGACGAACACGGCTATCGTGGCAAAAACGGTCACCGCAGGCATGATCATCGACGAGCGAATGCTCTTGCGGAACTCATCCTTGCGCTCCAGGAAGCGAGCCGTCGCCTCGTAGATCTCGGCCATGTTACCGGACTGGCTTGCCACACCCAGCATGTAGGCCGTGAACTTGCCCAGCTTGTCCTGGTGCTTCATAAAGGCCGCCTTGGCTTCCATCCCCGTCTTGAGGTCCGAGTTAATATCCCGGATAACCTGCTTGAGCGAGTTGGAAGAAATGTCTGCAACGAGGAGGTTGAGCACCTCGTTGAACTGCATCTTCTCGCTGAGCAGGTTGGCTGCCAGCCGCACAAACATGATGACGTCGCCGACGGGCGGCTTCCGTTTCATGTTCAGCAGCTTCTTCTGGATGGACACGACTTCCATCCCCATCCGCTCCAGCGCCAACCGTATTTCGGATGCGTTGTAAGCTTTCTGCTCGCCCTTGACAACCTTACCCTCGGAGTTGCGAATCTTGTAGCGGAAGATCATCCGTTGCTCAAGCTCGCGCAGCTGGAAACTATGCTGATCGGCGAGGTTGGAGATCTTCTTCTGTGCGGTACGCTTGTTCTTGGCGTACACCGTGCCTTGGACGGACTGTCCAGTCGGCGAAACGCCGGTAAATCGAAACTCGCTCATAGCGGTCGGCGGGGTTCAGGGCGGGCGGACGAGACCCGGAAAGTCCGAGAGTGTATCGGCAGGTAGGATGTAAATCCTAAGTGACGCAGCGCACTTTTGGAGCCGTCGGCTACAGCGACAGGCTGCCGTCGAAGCGAACGGCGCTCGAATCGATAGCGTAGCCGCTGAGATACACACGAATGCCCACTTCCGGATAGCGGTCGCTGATGCCCGTTATCTCCACGGTGTTGACCGTTGCATCCGTGATGCCGAATCGACCACGTATTGTTGTGCTGTCAAGCGCAAGAACGTTCAGGCCGTTTGTACCCAGCCCCTCGTAGGACTGGTTGCCTCCATTGAACGGATCGTTTGTCGTCTTCCACGCGACCGCGTGGGTGGCAATCGAAAGGCCTCGATCCAGAAGGCCATCAGCCTCGTCCTGGCGAACGTGCCGCTGAACGATCTCCAGTCCGGCTATCGTCGCGATGCCCACAATAATTACCCCGATAATGAGGAGAAGGAGTTGCTGCTGGCCCATGGTCGCAGTGAGTTATGTGTAACGCAGTCTGCGCTAGTAGGAAAGAATCGGAAACCGTTCCTTGTGTGAGACGAGGGCGGATTCACTCAGCATCTCGCGAAAACGAGGCTGATTTCCTTGCCACCGCAAGGACACTGCCAAAAACAACGCAGAGAGCCCTTAACAGTGGTCGGCTGTGAATAGGGTGCATGTCTGTAACGGGAACATGCACTTCCAGACCATGATCTCGAGTCTTCTATCTGCGCGGAACAAGAGCGGATGATGGCAACCGCTATCGTGTTCTACTCAGTAGCGATTTCTACCGCTGGGTGGTGCATCCTCCGTTCTGGAATCCGATGCCTCTCGCGCAAGTGCATAGGCCTGCCTCACGTTTTGCAACCACGCAACAAGTTGACTTTCGGCAGCCTGAACCTGGCCGGGTGGAAGCTCGCCGGCAATGTCACGACGTTCACCCGGATCATCGACGGTATTGAATACGCGCATCGGGCGGCGGCGGTACTCATACAAATATTTGAGGCTACCGATCCGTAGTGCGACGCCCATATACCCATTCTTGCATGCATGAAAGAGCAAGCGGTCTTCCTGGCTATCGGCCAGGAAAGACCGGCCTGGAGGCGTTCCCCCTTCCCACGACAGGTTGAGCACATCCGCAACCGTAGGCACGAGATCAATTAACTGCCGCGGTCCCCGTATCCTCCGCCCTTTCGGGAAAACGATAGGGTTGTATAGCATCGCCGGAATTCTAAGTGCTTCATCCCAGATTACATTCCCGTGTTTCGTAAGGCCGTGCTCGCCGAACGCCTCGCCGTGGTCGGAGACGATCAGGAACAGGGTGGAATCAAGCAGACCTCGTTCTGCAAATCCCTTGAAAAGGTCGCGGACGAAACCATCCGTGTATGCAACAGCATCGTAGTAGTTATTGAGTTCATCATTCGAGGGAGCCAAGCCAAGACGTGGCGCGCTAGCCGGCACGTCGTAGGGGTGATGCGAGGTGAGCGTCAGCATTCCCATGAAGAACGGATCTTCCTCTTCAACCGCTCTATCCACCCAGGACATTACCTTTGCCAGCACAACTCTGTCCTCGAACCCAAAGTACTTTTTGCGCTCAAAACCCTCTGTAGCATAATCCCCGTCTCCGAAGTACTCTCCAAATCCAAGGTTTGCGAGGATGGCGTCCTTGCGTTCGAAGGCTAGCGTTGCGGGCGTAAAAAAGGCCGATTTGTAGCCATGCTCTGATAGAAGCGACGGCAATCCCAGTGCGGGGATACCTCCTGGAAGCGCTTCCACGATGTCTGAGTCCACGCTCGGCGGAACACCTGCAAACGCGGAAACCAAGGCTTTATTGGTGTACGGCGTTGTCGCGAACATGTCCTCCACGACGAGCGCATGCGCAGAAAGAGAGTCGAGAAAGGGAGTGGTTGGTAACTCGGGGTTGTATGGAGTCAGCGCGTCAGCCCTCACAGATTCCATCACAATCACAACCACGTTCATGGTGCGTGTACTGTCCGTAACCACGAGGCGTGTATCTCGCAGGTCGTATGGATTTTCGTGGCTACCGGTCATTGGCAAGATATCTTCATTCCAATTGGCGTCTTCCCATACCATCGTTGCCAAGCGAACAACACTGCTTTCCGGGTATAGGTCGCTTTCTTGTACAGGAACGATGGCCAGCAGGGCCAGGGTTGGTAAGCATATGCCCAGAACTGTGCTCAGCGGGACCCTTTTTCTGAACGACGCTTTGTAGCGAGAAAAGGTGAGCCGAAAGACCAGGGGTGATAGCCCAACGGCAAAAGGAATCGCCAGAATCACACCACGAGCCGGGGTGAGTTCGCTCAGCAACACGGGTGTCAGCCCCAGAGGATTGGCAAGGAACTCCCGAAGTGCGAAGTAACCGCCACGTCCCCCTGTTCCCACTAAGACACTAATGTCGGCCACGGTAATAATCGCAAGTGACACGACAACCACGTGCAGCATAAGTAGTGCACACGCACGCAATAGCTTTCTCTCTGCTGAGACCGACAACGCGAATGCAATCATCGCGGCCAACCCAAGCACTACCAGGCTATCTGTCTTCAAAAAACCGACCAGGCGCCAGTCGAGCCAACCCGTAACCCACCAGGGTAGGACGAAGCCGAGAACCAGTGCGCCCACGAGCACAACGAGTAACGCCGAGATGGTGGCAGGCCATGTTGCGTGGCCAATCGTTCGGCCACGAACAACAAACCAGACCAGAATTGAGATCAGGCACAGCGCAACGGGTACAGGTGCATCAATCCACAACGCACTTCGGATGTCAGCAATCCCATGACCTCTGGCAACGGAGAACTCCAGCATCCGGCCAAAACAGAGCAGGATGGAAACAGGAACGAACGTTAGTAAGAGACTCTTCGCGTCTGCTGAGCGAAGAGCCTGGCGGTGCGGATGGAAGCGACTAGTATGCACGAGCAGGGAGGACTGTGCCTTTTGTGAATGCGAGCCCTTGCGTTTGTATATCGTCCGGAACCGTAACGACCATTAGCAATGGCACAAAAAGGCGACACCCCCGCCAGGCACAAGGCCCGACGAGGGTGCCGCCAAGTTCTAACAGCCTTACCGGGCTGCATTCGAACTCTAGGCTACAAGCTGCTCATTACTAGCAGGTAGGAACAGAGGTCGGGTTGACTTCCGTCGTAATGTCCTCAGGCCTTGTGCCCTCGACCTTCACGTAAACGTTGTTGTCGTTTGGCGATAGGCTGGTACCCGAGATCATTACACACGCTGCGGCAGGTGTGCCGAGCCCGTACGATGCGTTCAGGTTTGTGTACGTGTTACTAGACACCGAGTAGCCAATGGCCTCGAAGGAGACGCCGGAAAAGTCGCCGCTTGTCGAAGGACCACCGAAGGCCTGAGGCTTAAGCGCCCATGCCTGGATGTCGGATGCGATGCGAACACCGTCGTTAACCATCGCGTCTGCGTTGGCCTTTTTCTGGTTTTCGCCGAAAGCCTGGATACCGACTACGACGGCGAGGCCGACGATAACGATACCGAGGACGAGTAGGAGCAATTGCTGCTGACCCATTGGAGATACCTCTTATTGGTTGGTTTATGCTGGGGTCGCGGGAGCGCCCCTTGGGATGAGTCGCTCCCACGAGGGGGCCTCGAGGGAAGCGCATGAACCCGGCCTTACGGGGCCGAATGCATGTGCCCTCCCCCAAGCATCCTCTGTGCCTATGCGATCTCGCACCCACTTCTGCTACTTTTCAGTTGCCGAGTTTGAAACCGTAACCCACTTCGAGGCCGCCATCTGTCTTGTTTTCTTTCTCAAAAGCGTCCTACAAAAGCAAAAAAGCTCATTCGGACGAAGCTCGTCTTCATAACCTGATCCGGTTCCTTTCGTAACCCGACGGGCTCCATCTTTCCGCTTCAACCCCGACCGGACTGGAACTCTCGACGGGCTGAGCCGTGCTTTCAAACCATTCGTACAACCCTCTCATGACCATCTCCGAACGAATCGTCTTTGACCCTACCATCAGAAGTGGCAAACCAATAATCTGTGGCACACGCGTCTCAGTCGTCGACATCCTTGAGTACCTGGCCGGAGGCATGACCAGAGAAGACATTCTTTCGGACTTCGCTGACCTCTCTGCCGGGGATATCAATGCTACGCTATCGTTTGCAGCTGAGAGAGAGCACCGTCTTTTCGCCGCCGCATGAAGCTTTTGGACGACGAGAATCTATCTCACAGACTCTCCGAAGAACGCCAATCTCTCCTTCTCACTGACTCCTTCCCAACGATGAAATCCGAAAACCTCCGCGAAGATGCGTCACGCATCGCCGATACGGCTCGCGAAAAAGCCTCCGAGACCTTTCAGGAGATCAAGCTGGCCGGCAACCAACTCGTCGACAAGCTGCGCGAGGTAATAGAGGAAGGGAACGTGCGGCGCATAGTCATCAAGAAGGACGAGCGGATTCTCTTCGAGCTACCCCTTACTGTGGGTGTCGGCGCCGGGGCCGCTGCCGTCCTCGTTTCCCCCATCCTGGCCGCCGTCGGGGCCGTAGCCGCGCTGGTCTCGGATGTAACGCTGGTCGTGGAACGCGAAGACGAGCCCTCCACAACAACCGATGAATCGGCCTCAGACGGAGAAGCCACTGAGGATGCCACTGAGGATGCTTGAGCACCTCAGCCCCGTACCGGCGAACGAGCTACGGGATTATCTGGACGACCTCGTCGCTCGCTACGAACGCCCTGCGTTCATCGCCGACGACCCCATCGCCTTCCCCCACGCTTTCGACGACCCGCGTGACCAGGAGGTGATTGGCTTGTTCGCCGCGCTGCTGGCATGGGGGCGGCGAGCAACCATCCTGAACAAGCTCGCCGAACTGGCCGAGCGCATGGACTTCAAACCCTATGCCTTCGTCCGGGGTTTCAACCCGGTACGCGATGCGGAGCGGCTCGCTTCCTTCAAGCACCGCACCTTTCGGCCGGACGACGCAGTGGCACTGGTGAAGGCGCTCCAGGCTGTGCTCCATGACTATGGATCGCTGGAGAAGCTGTTCGCGGCCTCCCTTCCGGTGAACGCGGAGCACATCGGCCCGGCCATTCAGGGGTTTTCGGACACGCTGCTGTCCATCGTTCCCGAGACGCCTCGGCGCATGAGGAAGCATCTCCCCCGCCCTTCTTCAGGAAGCGCGTGCAAGCGACTGGCGTTGTACGCTCGGTGGATGGTGCGCCCGGGCCCAGTAGACCTGGGGCTGTGGACGTCAGTATCCCCAGCACAGCTCGTTTTACCACTGGATGTGCATACCGGCCGGCAAGCTCGGGCGCTGGGTCTCTTGGAACGAAAGCAGGACGATTGGAGGGCCACACTCGAACTCACGGAACGATGCCGGGCGCTGTGTGCGAACGATCCGACGCGGTACGATTTTGCCCTGTTCGGCCTCGGCGCGTACGAAGGAAAAGAGATCCCAGTCGAGGTCTGAATGATGATGGGGGAAGGGTGAAGGGTAAAGTGAGAAGGGGAAAAGGGTGGAGGGCGAAGTGGCTCTACGTCGTTCCTGAGGATTCGAGATTTGTGGGTCGGGTTGGAAGGTTGCAGGTTTGAAGGTTGAAGGTTGGACCATCAAACCTGCAACCTTCTAACCCAATTTCACGGTTCAGAATTCAGCATTCAGCCTCCTAGCCTTCCCGAAACGCATCCCGCACGCGGCTGAAGAACGACTTGCCTTTCGCATGGTCTTGCGGCTTCGGCTGGAAGGGCTCCTCAAAGCGCAACGTTCCCATGAGTTCCTTCAATTCGGGCGTGAGGTTTTGGGGAGTCCAAACGTGGACGCGCACCATCTGGTCGCCCCGGCGGCTGCCGCCTCCGAGCTCCGGGATACCTCGTTCGCGCATCCGCAGCACACGCCCGCCCTGGATGCCCGCATCAATCTGGAGCTTAGCGCGGCCCTTGAGCGTGGGTACCTCCACCTCGCTACCGAGGGCGGCGTCCGGAACGGAGAGGTAGAGGTCGTAGAAGATGTCGAGGCCGTCGCGCGTAAAGAACTCGTGGGGCTTCTCCTCAATTTCCACGCGGAGATTGCCGGCCGGGCCACGACGCAAACCGGCATTGCCTGCGCCACGGATTTGCAAATAGTGGCCGTGGCCTACGCCCGCAGGCACCTCTATCGCGATCGTCTCTTCGCCTTTCACGCGCCCATTGCCGTGGCACACGGTGCATTTTTCGGTAATGGTGCGCCCCTCGCCCTGGCAGGTGGGGCACGGCTGCACGTTCACAAACTGGCCGAAGAACGAATTGGAGACCTGCCGAAGTTCGCCCGAGCCGCCGCATGTGGCGCACGACTCGTACCCGTCCATACCCTGCTCGGCACCCGAACCCTTGCAGTGCTCGCACTCGGTGAACTTGCGCATCTTTAGTTGCCGCTCAGCACCCTCAGCGATTTCTTCCAGTGAGAGACTCAGGCGAACGCGCAGGTCAGAACCCGGGCGTCCCTGGCCACGCCGCCGCCTTGTGCGGCCGAATACGTCATCGAAGCCGCCACCGGGCGCGCTGCCTCCGCCACCAAATATGTCGGAGAAGGCTGAGAAAATGTCCGAGATGTCGGTGAAGCCCGGCCCTCCGCCCGATCCGCCGGCCGCACCGCCGAGCCCAGCCCTCCCAAAGCGGTCGTAGCGCGCGCGCTTATCGGGGTCGGAGAGGGCTTCGTAGGCCTCAGCGGCCTCCTTGAACATGGCCTCAGCCTCTGCATCGCCCGGATTTCGATCCGGGTGATACTTCATGGCCATCTTTCGATACGCCTTCTTGATCTCGGCGGGCGCGGCCGTCCGAGTTACCCCAAGCACGTCGTAGTAATCGCGGGTCGATGTGTCGATCGGCATGTCGGGGGGTGTAATCAGCGAAGAGGCTGTTGATATACTACGCCGTCAGCGAGGCGTGCGAATCTTGGCCGAGATCAAGGCGCTAAATCGTAGGCGAATCGGTGATTCGTTGAGTATTTCGCGACGTAGAGATCGTTCAAGAGGCGGCGCCGCAGGCAGGTGGGGTTTTTCAACAGCCTCCTAAGGAGGCGGACTTGAGGCGAAGCTTACTGCGCTACAACCACCTGCGCGTGGCGCAGGACGCGTTCGCCCATTCTGTAGCCGGGCTGAATCTCCGCAAGCACTGTGCCCGATGCGGTTTCGGAATCGGGCGCCGGTTGTTGCATCACGGCGTCGTGCAGTTCCTCATCGAAGGGCTGCCCGATGGACTGAATCGGCTCGACACCAAACGAAGCAAGGGCATCCGTAAACTTTTGGAAAACAAGCTGCACGCCTTCGTTAAGCGCGTTGAACGCAGGGCCGGTCTGCTCTACCTGCGCGGCCTGGCCGGCTGCGCCAAGCGAGCGCCGCAAGTCGTCGAAGACATCCAGCAAGGCCAGAACCACCTCTTCGCGGCCATACTGCACAGTCCTGGTGAGTTCTGATTCGGTACGACGCCGGTAATTCTGGAACTCCGCCGCGCGCCGAAGAACTTGCTCCTGAAGGTCTTTGACTTCCTGTTGAAGCTCCTCAACGTTGCCGGAAAGTTCGGCCAATTCGTCAACGGCTGCGAGCGCCACATCGGCGGCCTCTGCATTAGCTTCTTCGTTCGTTTCTATCTGTATTTGCTGCTTCACCTGGTTCCGCGTTTCCTCTTGATCATCGGCCGGCACATCGGCCGGCGCGTCGATCGGCGCATCCATCGAGGTATCGGCGGGTGGGCCGGGGGGCGTAGTGGGGGACGGCTGGGGCATCAATCAGGAATCGCCGCTGTGGTTGAGGAGACGGGCTACGTGTTCTACGAGGGCAACGGCGCGCGGATAGTCCATGCGCGTTGGCCCAATAACACCCACGGCGCCCATCGCGTTTCCGTAGAGATAATGGGCTTTCACGATGGAGAAAGACGTGGTTGAAGTCTTCTCCCGCCCTATATCCCTACCGATGAAAACAACGGCTCGTTCGGGGTGTTGCGGGTCAAACATCGCCGGACTCTCCAAAAGATGTACCACAACGTCTTCGCTCTCCGCTAGTTCTATCACATTACGAATCTCCTCGGGCTCTTGAAACTCGGGTTGGGAGAGGAGGTGCTGCGTTCCCGCAATCGTGGTTCTGCTCGCCTCGTCGGCTTCACTGAAGAGTACGGAGGAATCGCGAAGCACGACGCGGACAATGCCGGTTGGGTCGGTTGGGCCAAGGTCTTTCACGCGCTCGGCGCCGGTTTTGCGGATTTCATCGAGCGTGAGGCCGGCCAGGCGCTCGTTGAGGCGCTGCACGATGGTATCGAGGCCGCGCGCAGGCACGTCGCCGTCCAGCTCCGCGATAACCGTCCGGGCAAGCCCGCTCCGTACCGCGATGACGAACATGACCCGCGTTGAAGAAAGCGGAACGATGTCCAGCCGTTCCAGGACGGCTGTGGAGAGACTCGGCGTGAGCACGACGCCTAGCAACTGGGTCAGCCGGCCCAGCAACCGGCTCGTTTCGCGCGCGGCAACATCGAGATCGCCCAGACGACGCTCTACGCCGGCTCGGAGTAACGCGGCCTCGTCCTTCGTGAGTCCGGCCACATCCATCAACTCGTCCACATACGTCCGATATCCTTGCTGCGTGGGCACGCGCCCCGCCGACGTGTGGGGATGATTGAGGTAGCCCAGCGCCTCCAGCGAACTCATCGTGTTGCGGATCGACGCGCTCGACAGTTCCAGCTCGGGTTCTCTGGAGAGCGTCGTCGATCCGACCGGCGCGGCCGTGTGGATGAACCGTTGCACCACGAGGCGCAAAATCTCACGCTCGCGTACCGTCAGGGCATTGTCTTTATGAAGTCCCGCTCTATCCATGATGGATGTTCGAAGCGTCGGTAGGTTCACCAACAGCCGCGTTTAACAAAATAGCTGCCCGTTGAGTTCTTCCGTTTCCCCGGTATTTACGGTTTCTCGATGCGGAGGACTGTTGACTAAGAACAGATAACAGAGAAGGAGTCAGGGGGTAGGAGTCAGGGGACAGTGGCTACAACACCGCACCCGAAGAACAAAGCCCGAACCTTCAACCATTAAACCTGCATCCTTCCAACCCAAACACTAAGCACGAAGCCCAAAGATCAAAAGCGCCTTCACCCTTGAGACGCCGCGGCGGGTCGTCTCTACGCCCTTCCATCTTCGCTTCACCGTTCAGCCCTCATCTTTCAGCATTCCTCCGTAGCTTCACGGCTTCACCCGGCGTTCATCAACCCACCTCATCGTGGCAGAACTCACCCGGACCGCCGCCGAAGACCGCGGCGCGTGGAAATCCAAGATCGGATTCATCCTCGCGGCGTCCGGCTCGGCCATTGGGCTCGGTAACATCGTTTTCTTCGCCTCGAACGCCTACAAGTTCGGCGGCGGGGCTTTCTACCTGCCCTACTTCATTGCGTTGTTTGTGCTCGGCATCCCCGTGATGATCATCGAGTTCTCGCTAGGCACGATGACAGGCAAGTCATTCCCCGTAGCCATGCGCCAACTCGTGGGGAAGAAAGGCGAGTACGCAG
The DNA here is from genome assembly GCA_022561755.1 of Bacteroidota bacterium. Classification (GTDB taxonomy): domain Bacteria; phylum Bacteroidota; class Rhodothermia; order Rhodothermales; family Rubricoccaceae; genus JAHEJB01. The sequence continues at coordinate 30,548 of JADFQN010000005.1, read as the reverse complement.
GGTGGTGGACGATTTCGTGCGCCCTCTTCATCACGATGTATTACATCACCATCCTCGGCTGGGCGCTGACGATGCTCGTGGGCGCCTTCGGCGGGCTCCTTACCGATCCGGCCATCGCGCCTTTTGCGGGCATGGACTCGCCATCCGATGGGCCAAACGCCACGGTCTATTTCTTTGGGATGATTGCCACGTGGGCGCCGATGCTCTCCGTCGCCGCCATCTGGGCGATGACCATTCTGATTCTTTGGCGCGGGACGAAAACCATTGAAGCAGCCGTCCGCATTTTCGTGCCGCTGATGTGGCTGTTTATGGTCGTGCTGATCGTGCGCGGCCTCACGCTCAACGGCGGCGTGGACGGCATGCTCTACCTCTTCACTCCCAACATGGACGGCATCATGGATGTGAACGTATGGCAGGGAGCGTTTGCGCAGATGTTCTTTTCGCTGTCACTGGGCCTCGGCACGATGACGGCTTACGCGAGCTACCTACCCAAAGACGCCGACCAGATCAACAACTCGATGGTGGTCAGTTTTCTGAACTGCGGATTCGAGTTCATCGCCGGCGTCGCCATCTTCTCTATGCTGTTCGCCTTCGCCATCGTTCCCTCGGGAGGGACGCTTTCGCTCTCGTTCTTCGTCATTCCACAGGGCATCGCAGAGTTTCCGTTCTGGATTAAAGGCTTCGGTGTGTTTTTCTTCCTGCTCCTTGTGATAGCCGGCCTGACGAGCGCAGTGTCGCTGGTAGAGGGAATCGCCTCTCCCCTTATCGACAAGTTGGGTATTTCGCGCACAAAGGCTCTCGCCCTCGTAATGTTTCCAGGCATCATCGGGTCTCTGGCCTTTGCGCTTCCGCAGGTTATTGATCCCGCAATCTCAAGCGGCGGCACGCTCGGCTTTTCATTGCTCGACATGCTGGACCACTGGGCCTTCAGTTACAGCCTCCTGATTGGCGGGCTGATTGAATGTGTAATGATTGGCTGGGTGCTCGGCGCCGACAAGCTCCGCACCTTCGTCAACGAGCACTCGAAGTTCACACTCGGGAAGTGGTTCAATGTGCAGATCAAGTTCGTCATCCCAATCATCCTCAGCCTTGTCATCGGGGGAACGTTGTGGCAGGATCTCTCAGGTGGTCTTTACCAATCTGACACCGACTTTGGCAGTTTTGGCTGGCTTCCGGCTGCCATCCCGGTCGTCTGGATCATCTCAACGCTCGTCATGTCGGCCGTTCTTACGAACCGCCCAGCGCACGACCACGATCCTCATAACGTCTCCAACCCGGCCTGACCCATGCTTCGCACCCTTGCACTGCTTCTTCTCGTCTTCGCCGTAACACTCCCGGCTGCCGGACAAATCACGTTTCAACCTGCGCCGGTTGAAAACGAGGAACCAGCCGACCCAATAAAAGGCCACGCCACCGTTGTCACGCTGGATAGCTTCGCCGAGCACGTGCAGGTCATCTGGCGGCCCAACAGTGCTATCTCGGATACCGTAACGCTTCATGTATCCGGCCAGACCTTTACCTGGACGCCCACACAGGCCGGCGTCGCCACGATGACCACATCGAACGGTACGTCCCAAAACGTCTCCGTGCGGTACGACAGCTACCCGGCTTCGGGCATCTTCATTCTGATTATCGCGGGCACAATTCTCTTCGGCGGCGCGGGCTTTGCGATGGGCAAGCTGCTCGGCGGCGAGATGCCGGACGAAGGGTATCAGATGCCGATGGACACGTAGCGATGTCGCTCAGGCCGTCAGCGTCGAATCTTGCAGGAGCGTTGGCGCTCGTTCTGTTCACGTCCGTGGCTTCAGCGCAGACAGCGAACTACACCAGTTGGAGTTGGGAAGGCCGTACGCTTGAGCCTGCGCACGTGGATACGATTGAAGTCGCCACGCCGGTAGATGAGTGGCTTGCCCGCGACAAGGCCCTTCATGTCGGAGCGAGCTTCCTCATCACACTGTCGTCGCAGTATGTGTTCGAGAACAAACTCGAACTGGCGGAAGGAGAAGCCCTGCCGCTCGCCATGATAACGGCGTTGACCGCAGGCATTCTGAAAGAGGTGATGGATAGCCAGCGGCCGAATACGCCTCACTTCTGCACCCGCGATCTTGTGGCCGATGCGGTTGGAGTGCTGCTGGCCGCGGGGCTCATCGTGCTGTAGGTGTTTGCCCGAAAGATTCGTCGACGCGCGCCGGAAAAGCCGCTAACTTCTGCCTTAGCCACCGTGCAGCGAGATGGACAAAGCCCGCGACCACTGCGGCCTCTTCGGCATCTTTAACCACCCCGAAGCCGCGCGGCTGACCTACTTCGGCCTGCACGCGTTACAGCACCGTGGGCAAGAATCGGCGGGGATTGTCACATCCACGTTTGATGAGGCCAAGGGGCGGCACGCGATGCCCCACCACAAGGATTTTGGGCTCGTACTGGATGTGTTTAACGACCCAAGCCTCTTTGAGACAACGCTGCTCGGCGACAGCGCGATCGGGCACACGAGGTACTCCACCAGCGGCAGCGCCACCAATCCGGCGAACATCCAGCCGCTCGTCGTCCACTATCAGGAGGGCAATCTCGCTCTTGCGCACAACGGCAACCTCTCCAACGCTCGCTCCATCCGCGAGGCACTCGTGGCACGGGGCACGCTGTTCAACTCTTCGTCGGACACGGAGCTCATCCTCCACCTCGCTGCGCAGAGCGAGAGCAGCGGCCCCATCCTCCGCATTGTCGATGCCCTCCATCAGGTGCAAGGAGCCTTCTCCCTAGTCATCCTGACCGACGACACCCTGATTGCAGTGCGCGACCCGAATGGCTTCCGGCCACTTGCTCTAGGCCGATTCGAGCGTCCGGACGGCAGCGTGGCCTACGGCGTTGCCTCGGAAACCTGCGCCTTCGACCTCCTCGGCGCCGTGTACATTCGCGACGTCAAGCCCGGCGAGATTGTCGTCATCGACCGAGCCGGAATCGAACGCGTGGAAACAGGTGGTGATTTCGACGGCGTTTGCCTGCCCCGCAAACACGGCGTCAGCCAGTGCGTGTTCGAGTATGTTTATTTCTCGCGGCCGGACTCGATGATCTTCGGCGAGATGGTGGACAAGGTGCGCCGCAAGATGGGCAAGAAGCTGGCCCACGATGCGCCCGTACCGGTGAAGGAGAAAGGGGAGAAGCGCCCCATTGTCATGGCCGTCCCGGATTCATCGAACACCGCGGCCATCGGCTACGTGTCGGAGTCGAACAAAATGGGCCGCAAGTGCAAGCTCGATATCGGCCTTATCCGCAATCACTACGTCGGTCGCACATTCATCAGTCCGGGGCAGGACTCGCGCGAGATGAAGGTCAAAACCAAGTTCAATACCGTCAGCGGCGTCCTCAAGGACCGCGTAGTGGTGATGGTGGACGATTCCATCGTTCGCGGGACGACAGCGCGGCATCTGGTCAAAATGGTCCGCGATGCAGGAGCCAAAGAGGTTCACTTCCGCGTGGCTAGCCCGCCCGTCATTGCCCCGTGTTTCTACGGGATGGACTTCCCCAGCCACGAAGAACTCGTGGCCAACCGCAAAGGCTCCATCAAGGAAATCGCCGCGTGGCTAGGCGCCGATTCGCTCGCTTACCTATCCGTTGACGGCATGATGCAAGCCGTAGAAGAGGCCCACGAAGACAGCAGCCACTACTGCAATGCATGCTTCACCGAGAAGTATCCGGTGCCGGTTGAGATGGGCGTGATGAAGGAGGAGAACGACTAGGAAAGGGTGAAGGGAGAAGGGTAAAGGGTTAAACGACATGGCTATGAGCCCTGATCAGCCTCCTGACATTCTTGAGCGGCTTGAAGACTACGCTGTCGAAGCGATAGGACTTTTTCGCTACTTGCAGGAGCAGAGCGACAGAGCTGGTTGGGATTTGGGAAGGCAATTCCTCCGTGCGGCGACGTCGATTGGGGCAAATGTGGAAGAAGCTCAAGCTGCATCGAGCCGCAAGGACTTCATCTACAAATACAGCATTGCTCAACGGGAAGCCCGTGAGTGCCGGTTTTTTCTGCGGCTCTTTATCCGTGTCGACCTTGCTCCAGAAGAACAACTCCGTCCCCTTCTTCAGGAAGCCAACGAGCTTTACGCAATCATCACCACAATTATCAAAAACGCAAAGAGAACCCGATAGCTTGGAATCAGGCACCCTTTACCCTTCACCCTTTACACTTCCCCTTCTGCCTTTTCCCTTTAATAGCCGACGGCTATGTCCGTCTCGCGCCGCGGATCTGCTCCCCCGAAGAGCGTCCGGTTCCCTTCCTCATCGTACTCCACCATGATGGCATCGGCCGCCCCGAAGGTTGAGATGACGCGCGTCGTCCAGCCCATTTCACTCAGTATGCCTAGTTGGGCGTCTGGAAAGCCTCGCTCGAACTGAAGGTCGTCCGGCAGCCATTGATGATGAAATCTCCTGGCCGCCACGGCCTCCTGAATGTCCATGCCGTAGTCGATGACATTGGTTATTACCTGAAAAACCGTGGTGATGATGCGCGCGCCACCGGGAGATCCGACAACCATAAACAGCCGTCCTTCAGGGTCTTCGAGCATCGTCGGCGTCATGGAGGACACGGGCCGCGCACCCGGCCGCACGGCGTTGCGTTCGCCCTGGACGAGGCCCCACAGGTTGGGCTCGCCCGGCGCTGAGGTGAAGTCGTCCATCTCGTCGTTGAGAAAGAACCCCGCGCCGTCAACAACGAGTTTTGAGCCGAAAAGGTCGTTGATGGTGTAGGTGACGGCCACGGCGTTTCCGGCTTCATCAACAATGGAATAGTGCGTGGTCTCCGCGCTCTCGTGCGGAAGGATCGGCGGGCTACCGTGGCCTACTTCTTCACTTGTGGAGGCACGCTCGGCGTTGAACGTCGCCATGCGGCCGGCTACGTAATCGGAATCCATCAGGGCCTCTGCGGGCACGTCGGCAAAGGCCGGATCGCCCATCCAATGGCTGCGGTCGGCGTAGGTGCGACGCATGGCCTCGCCCATAAGGTGCATGGATTCCGCACTGTGCCAACCCATCGCTCGAAGCGGATACGGTTCTACGGCTTGTAGCATCTGAATAAGCGACACGCCCCCCGACGACGGCGGGGCCATCGAAATGACCCGGTGGTTGTGGTACGATCCAAACACGGGCTCGCGCTCTACCGGTTCGTACGCCGCGAGGTCTTCGTACGTGATGAGACCTCCTCCCCGCTCCATCTCAGCGACGATGAGGTCCGCCGTTCGCCCTCGGTAGAATCCATCGAAGCCGTGGTCGCGGACGCGGCGGAGCACATCCGCCAGATCCCGCTGAACGAACCGCTCACCTCCTACATAACTCGCCCCGCCCGGCTTGGAGAAGTACCGCATCGTGCTCTCAAAATCGGCAAATCCGGACTGATATCGGTTGAACAACCGTGCTTGCCGGCGGGAGAGAAAGAAGCCCTCGGCGGCAAGTTCGATAGCAGGTTCTATCAGCCGCTCCAGCGGCAGGCTGCCATGCTGCTCATGAGCTTTGAGCAACCCGGCGACCGTTCCCGGTACGCCCACCGCGAGAAGCCCGCGCGTGCTTAAGTCAGGCCGCACCTGATCGGTGAGCGTGTCAATAAACATGGTACGCGTAGCAGCAGCGGGCGCTCGCTCGCGGAAGTCAAGACTCGTCGTAGAGCCGTCTGCGAATCTTATCAACATGAATCCACCCCCGCCCACATTTCCTGCATTCGGTAGTGTTACGGCCATTGCAAAGCCCACAGCCACGGCTGCATCCACAGCGTTTCCACCGTCCATCAACACGCTTATCCCGATCTGCGCAGCATCCTCCTGGCCCGCCACCACCATCCCCCGCTGCCCACCCACCGGAACCAGGACCGTATCGGCCACGGTCGGATCCGACGCCGGCGGCGGGTCGGCGCGGCACGCTGTGGCAAGCGTCAGGCATAGGAATAACAGCGGTATGAAAGTCCGGGAATGGCGCATGTACGTGAAAGCGGATTGGAGTGTGGAAGATATGCCGACGACGGAATCTAATCCGCCGCTTCACGTGATGCATGAAGTAGAACATGTCTCTTACCTGAAGTGGTTGCATTTAATCAGGCGGACCTTTACTTTCACTTCAGAACTGTCCACCGATGGTTCCTCAAGGGATCCTCGCCCTACTTATCCCAACCTCTGCTCTCACATGCACCGCCTCATCCCCGCCATGGTCGCAGCCGCAATGCTCGTCGGACTTGGCGTTTATGTCGTTTTCCAGATCTGATCTGGTACATCTTCCATCACGTTTCAGTTTGCGCGGCTCGCCATTTCGGTGGGCCGCTATTTTTTGTGGTTGGCTGTGGGAATGTGTATGTGCGATGGCTCCGACCTCCGGTACATTCACGTATTCACGCAATCACGTAATCACGAATGACCGGATTCGACTGGGGACTCGTCGTCGCCTACCTCGTCGTCAGCCTATCCATCGCAGGGTGGTACGCGCGCCGCGCCTCGAAGAACACGACCGAGTTCTTCGCCTCCGGGCGGTCTATGCCGTGGTGGCTGGCGGGCACGAGCATGGTGGCCACCACGTTCGCGGCCGATACACCGCTGGCCGTTACAGAGCTGGTTGCTCAAAACGGCATTTCGGGCAACTGGCTGTGGTGGAACCTGGCGCTCGGCGGTATTCTGACGGTGTTCTTTTTCGCCAGATTGTGGCGGCGAAGCGGCGTACTGACCGATGTGGAGTTCGTGGAGATGCGGTACAACGGCCCGGCTGCGGCGTCGCTTCGTGGAATCAAGGCCGTCTACTTTGGGCTGTTTATGAACGCCATCATAATCGGATGGGTGGTGCTGGCGATGGAGACGGTTCTGAGTGTGCTTTTCCCTGGAATGACGCTCTTTGGGCGCGAGACGTTCGGCCTACTCGGCCTCCAGCTCGGCGCGCCGATGGCCGCCGTGGGCCTGCTGATGCTGCTCGTAGCCGTCTACTCTCTCATGGCCGGCCTGATCGGCATTGCGGTAACCGATGTCTTCCAGTTCTGCATCGCGATGGTCGGTTCCATCGCACTGGCGTTCTTTGCGCTCGATCTTCCGGAGATCGGCGGCCTCTCGGGCCTGGTCGATAAGCTCCCGACGGAAACCTTCCAATTCTTCCCGACGGTTGGCCGAGAGGCCGCTGAAGGAGTTGGTATGCTTGTGATTTCTGCGCCTGCGTTCGCTGCCTTCTTCGGACTTCAGTGGTACTCGAGCTGGTATCCGGGCTCCGAGCCGGGCGGCGGCGGTTACGTGGCCCAGCGGATGCTCGCGTCGCGGAGCGAAAAGGATTCCGTGCTGGCAACGCTCTGGTTCACCGTAGCCCACTACTGCGTCCGCCCGTGGCCGTGGATCATCGTAGCGCTCGTGGCGCTCGTGCTCTACCCCGACCTCGAAGTAAGCCGTGAAGGCTACGTACTGGTGATGCGCGAGACGCTTCCGCCTGGCATCCTCGGCCTGCTCTTCGCCGCCTTCCTCGCGGCCTTCATGAGCACGATCTCTACGCAGCTCAACTGGGGCGCCAGCTATCTGGTCAACGACGGCTACCGGCGCTTCGTAGCCAGAGACCGCGACGAACGGCACTACGTGTTCATCTCCCGCCTGATCACCTTCGGACTGGCCGTCTTCGGCTTTTTCGTGGCCACGCAACTCAATTCCGTCTCGGGCGCGTGGGGGCTGATCCTGAGCGCCTCGGCGGGGCTGGGCGTCGTTCTGATCCTCCGCTGGTATTGGTGGCGCATCAATGCGTGGAGCGAGCTCACGGCCACGCTGGTTCCGCTCGGCCTGGTCGCCCTCCAACTCGTCGGCATCAACGTGCCCTTCCTGACAGCCGAGTTCCCCATCAACCTTTTCGGCATCGTCGCTATCACCACGGTGGCGTGGCTCATCGTGACCTTCCTAACCCGCCCCACCGATCCCGACAAGCTGGATACGTTTTACAAAAAGATTCGCCCCGGCGGCCTCGGCTGGAGGCGCGTCGCGCGCTGCCATCCCACCGTACACCCTGACAGTGGCCTCGGCCGGCTGGCCCTCCGCTGGGTTTATGGCTGCGTGCTCGTGTACGCCGCGTTATTCGGGATGGGATGGCTGCGGTGCGGGAAACCGCTGGCGGGGATTGTGGCGCTGGTTGTAGCGGGTGGGTTGCTTGTCTTCCTGATTCGGGATCTGGATGACAAGGCACCTGTCACCGAAGTGGACTAGAGCTGATCAGCCCCAGCAGATTGGCGCCAGGTTTATCGAGGCTCAGTGAGGAGCGTACGGATGCCCGGTCTATTTTCTGACATGACTAAGCTCGTACCTCCTCCACCAACCGCTCTAACAGACGCCCGTCTCCAGCTCCACCACGCGGCGCAGATTGCGGCATCGTTCGGATACACGTTCGTACCACCGCGCCCCGACTGGAGCCATACGAGCTTGACGTGGAATCGCAATCATCAAGCGCTGATCAGTGCAGAAACCGATGGCGTTCGCGTCGGGCTGCGACTTGCCGATTGTACGCTGGTCGTGTTCGACGGAGCCGAGTCCAAACACGCTTGTCCTCTGAGCGGAAAGACGCTGGAGGACGGCTACGCGTGGCTGGAAGAGACACTCACGGCGATGGACTCCGAGACGATGGGCAAGCCACTCGTCCGACCCGACCACGAACTTCCTACCCATCCTGTCGGAACCGACGCTTCCTTTTCGCTTGAAGAGAAGGCTGCATTCGAGGCTGTATCCGCCTGGTTCGATTTCGCGGACGGCCGTCTTCGGCTACTTGGAGAAGAATACCCACACATGACGCCGGTGGCCTGCTGGCCGCATCACTTCGACATTGCGCGTGTGATCTTGCTATCCCCAGATGCCGATCAATCGAAAGATCCATCAGTAGGTGTTGGTCTGAGCCCGGGCGACCACGCATACGCCGAGCCCTACTGGTACGTAACACACTGGCCGTCGCCTGAAGGAGCTGAGCTCCCTCCGCTTCCATCCGGAGGCCACTGGCACACCGAAGAATGGACGGGCGCCGTGCTTCCTGGATCGGCCTTCGCCCACCTCGACGCTGCGTCGCTGACCGACGCCTTTCTCGCGTCAGCCATAGCGTCTTCACTTGCCTTGATCCAAGAACCGTGAGCACTCCCACATTTAGCCTCGATGGCCTCGGGCAAGTGGCCGTGCCCGTCCGCGACCTCGACCGTACTGTCGCGTTCTATCGCGACGTGCTTGGCCTCCCCTTGCTCTTCGAGTTTCCCGGGATGGCATTCTTTGATGGGGGCGGCGTTCGCCTGATGTTCAGCGAGCAGCCCGAAGGCCAGCTCCACGCCTCCATCCTGTACTACCGCGTGGACGACCTGGATGCCGCGTATGCGATGCTCAAAGCAAAAAGCGTCGAATTCATTCGGCCGCCCCACTTCATCGCGAAAATGGAGGACCACGATCTCTGGATGGCCTTCCTTACGGACCCGGACGGCCACACGCTGGCGCTCATGGCGGAGATTCGGTGAGCTAGACCACGCGAAGATCTGAAATCCTCGATAGCGGTCTACTCACTCTATCTCGGGCAATCATAATTGGACTTGACTGTATTTGGTGTATCTCCTACCATACTGTCCCTCTTCACCTTACTGTTCTCGCCATGTCGTATCGCCTGTGGCCTACTCTCTCCCTGTTCCTAGCCGCTCCCGCTCTCGCGCAAGACCCCACGTGGGAGGCGCTCCCCAACTCACCAGTCGCTCCTTACCGTTTCGAGGATCTTGAAGTCGTGACATCAGACTCGCTCTGGATCGTCAATGGCGATGGGCAACTCTATCACTCATCGGATGCAGGGGGGCTCGTGGGAGCTCTTGTATGAAAATCCGGGCGTTTACTTTCGCAGCCTGGGCTTTGCGACCAACCAGCGGGGCTGGATCGGGACGCTCGACCCATCTAATGTTTTGCTCGAAACGCTCGACGGAGGCACAACTTGGGAGAACATAACAGGAGAGATCGCTGGTGATGTACCGACCTCCATCTGCGGTATCTACGTACTTGACTACCAGACTATCTATGCGGTAGGCGGCATCAACGGTGGTTCCTTTTTTCTCCGCACACTCGACGGCGGGCAAACATGGATTTCTACTCTGCTAACCAATATGGACGACTTTCTAGTTGACGTACACTTCTTCGACCGGCAACGGGGGCTGGCTGTCGGAGGAGTTGGTGAATTCTCCGTATCGCGAGCGGTCGTCTTAGGAACAGAAGACGGTGGAACAACGTGGACCGAGCGCTTCCGCAGCTCACAGGAGGGCGAATGGGGATGGAAGCTCACATTTCCGACGTCTTCAACCGGGTATGTCTCCGTTGAGCGACACGACACCGAGTCGGATTCGAAAGTGCTGAAGACCACAGACGGTGGATTGACCTGGATCGAGCTTACTGACCCTGCCCCTCCATTTTCGATGCAAGGAATTGGGTTTGTTACAGAGTTGGTCGGCTGGCTCGGGGGACGCGGCACTCAACAAATGACGACGGATGGTGGACTAACCTGGAACCCTACTAGTGACCTGAGCGACACTATGAATCGTTTCCATTTCTTTAGCGAAACGCATGGATATGCCGTGGGCGACCGCGTCTTCCAGTATGGATCGGGAATCGTCCGAAACGAGGATGAAACGCCAATGTCACCCCGACTCTGGGTAGGAGCCGCCTATCCGAACCCCTTCCCCTTCCGGATCCTCATTCCCTACCGACTCCCCTTTCCTGCCCATGTATCGCTAGAATTGTTCGACGTGCGTGGTCGGGTCGTTGCTACGATTGATAATGGGTTGAGACCGGCTGGCCCCGACGAACTGATCTGGGACGCGAGATCACCAGCCGGCCAAGTGTTGCCGCCGGGCGTCTATCTCTATCGCTTCCACGCAGGAAACCACACGGTGACGGGGCGGATTGTGAGGATGGCCTGGGAGCAGTAACGAGCCGTTCAGTGACTGCCATCAGGCAATGGCCATCACCGGCGAATCCAGCGGCTCAAACAGGTTGGCCCGATTGTGCCCACGCATAGCGTCGGCCAGTGCATCGGCTAATACCAGAAGCGTAAGCGCCACGTGGCAGTTTCCTTCAACGAGGCGGGTCGCCTCTTCGATGAAACCAACCATCAAGTCCAGTCGAGCATCCCCAAGGCCGGCAACAAACTTCCTGATGGCCTCGGTCTTATCGACGTTGACCAACGACGCAGCCTCGCCGGCCGCCTCGTAGAGTACGAGATCGCGCACCCAACTGAGCATCAGACCGAGGAGTTGCTTGACGGGCTCGCGGCCAAGCTTGGAGATGCGTTCCACGAACGGCATCACACGATCTGGATTCTTGGAGAACGACTGCCGTATAAACTCAAACGCCAACTCACGGCGCGAGGCGAGTTCTTCGTTCGCGAGCAGCTCCAGCGCGTTCGTGAAGGAACCGTCGGCCATGCGTGCCACGAACGATGCTCGCTCGGGCTGAACCTGTTCGCGCTCAACCAGCGTTTGTTCGATATCTGCGGCTGAAAGCGGGTCGAATCGGATGTGCTGACAACGTGACAGAATCGTCGGCAGCATCTGGTCGGATCGCTCAGCCGTCAAAATGATGATGGTCCGCTCCGGCGGCTCCTCCAGCATCTTCAAAAACTTGTTCGCTGTAGGCGCATTCATCCGGTCAGCATCAACGAGGATACCGACACTGTACGAGCCCTCGACAGGTACGAAGTGGAGATCCTTCATGATCTCAGCGATACGTTCGACGTTGTAGATGACCTGCTTCGATGAGGTCTTTCCCGCATCATCCAGCGACGGCCTCCGTTTGAAATCAACCAGCCGGTAGGGATTCTCAAACAGGATCTGGATGCGCTCGGTGACGTCCTCGATACTTGCATCCTTTGGATACGGAACGTACACGTGGATATCCGGGTGCAGGCCGCGTTGCGCTTTTGTACACGGCAGGCACCTCCCGCACGCCAATCCCTCGCCGCTCCGACCCTTCTTCTCACACAACAATGCCTGTGCCAACACCAGCGCCGCCGCCCGCTTCCCCACTCCATCCGGTCCATGAAACAGGTAGCTCTGGGCCATGCGCCCACTCGTCAGCGCGTGAGCTATGGCTTCGTGAACTCGCGGTTGGCCGATGATGGGGTTTGATTGCACTGGCTCGTAGAGGATATATGGGTGAGAGGATGAGAGGATTGAAGGTACGCGCCGCTACGACGACCGATTCAACGTCTCACACGGCCATTCACTCAAACCCTCACACGGCCCATCCACCCAAACTCCCACACGCCCACACGCCCACACGCCCATCCACCCAAACTCCCACACGCCCGTCCACCCACACGCCCTGACCCCCTGACCCCCTCACACCCTCACACTCCCATACACCCAAACGCAACAAGTTCCCTCACACTCTCAAACCCAGAACCCCCTTCGATCAAACTTCCCTTGATCGGCCTCTCCGGATCGCCGTATCCTTATTGTCCGCCTGGCGCGGTAGCTCAGCTGGTCAGAGCGTCGGATTCATAACCCGGAGGTCGAGAGTTCAAGTCTCTCTCGCGCCACAACTCTCTCGCGTGGAAAAGAGCAGGATTCCCTATCCCGACGAGCCTGCGCTGAGCGTAGTCGAAGCGTCGAGACGGGAGTTCAGGTCTCTCCTGCGCCATGCCCCCAAGGAGTCTGCCGGATGCGCGTCTACCTCCACGATTACGCCGGCCACCCGTTTCAGGTGCAACTCGCCCGCGCGTTGGCGGAGCGAGGCCACACGGTACGACACGGCTATTCGTCGACCAACCAGACGCCGCAGGGAGCATTGGCGCGCCGCGACGACGACCCCAAGGGCTTCGAGCCCGACCCCATCGCGCTTGCCAATCCCATTGAGAAGTACTCGAGCTCGCTGCGTGACCTCTGGGCGAGGCGGAAGCGGGAAAAGGAATACGGCGCGCTGCTGGTGGAGCGCGTCGCGCGCCTCCAACCCGATGTAGTTCTGGCCGCCAATACACCCCTCGATGCGCTTGCGCCGCTTCAACGGTGGTGCGCAGACCAGAACGTAAGGCTTGTCAACTGGCTGCAGGATTTGATTTCTGTGGCCTCGCACCGCCTGCTTCGGCGGAAGCTTCCGGTGCTGGGCGAGTTTGCCGGGCGGATTTATGTGGGCATGGAGCAGCGCATCCTACGCGCCAGCGACGCGATTGTCATGATCACCGACGACTTCCGGCCCATCCTGACCCGCTGGGGGGTGAAGCCCGAGCGGCAGCACGTCGTGGAGAACTGGGCGCCGCTGGAAGAAATGCCCGTTCGGCCAAAATCGAATCCGTGGAGCAAGGCGTTCGATCTGGCCGAGAAGCGCGTTCTGCTGTACTCGGGAACACTGGGAATGAAGCACAACCCGACGCTCCTCCTGAATCTCGCATTGCGGTGGAAGGACGACGATTCGGTACGTGTCGTGGTGATTGCGGAGGGCGTCGGCGCCGACTGGCTGCGCGAGAAGAAGACCGAGCACAGCCTGGAGGGTCTCGTGATCCTCCCCTACCAGCCGTTTGAAGAGTTCCCAGACGTGCTCGCCTCCGCCGATGTGCTACTGGCAATTCTGGAGCCCGACGCGGGCGTGTTCTCCGTTCCGTCGAAGGTGCTGACGTATCTGTGCGCGGGCCGCGCGGTACTTCTGGCTGTGCCTCCGGAAAATCTTGCGGCCCAAATTGTTGTGCGCACCGGATCGGGTGTCGTCGTGCCGCCGACGGCCCCGACAGCGTTTGTTCACGAAGCAGCAAAACTGCTCGAAAACGACGAGCGGAGAATGGCAGCCGGGCAGAATGCCCGAGCGTACGCCGAAACCACGTTCGATATCGAACGGATTACAGATCGGTTCGAGGCCATCCTGACAAACCCCGAATCTGATCAAGGCTAGGATTGGGCCAAGCAGGGCCTGTTGAATCCATGCGGCCTATCTTTCGCGGTCTCACCCGCTTCGCATGAGCACCCGTATCAAACTCGGCCATCCGGCGGCTGCAACGCCCCTCTCCGGCTCCTTCGGTCCTAACCGGAAGAGCCCGGCGCTTACGCGGCTCTACCATATCATCTTCGAGGCCGACACGCCGCTGGGAAAGGCGTTCGACGTCACGCTGATCCTGGTCATTATAGCGAGCGTGATTGTAGTGATGCTGGAAAGCGTGGCCTCGTACAGGGCGCAGTATCCGTCTTTTCTACGCGCTGCAGAGTGGGTCTTCACAATCCTTTTCACAGTTGAGTACCTCCTGCGCCTCGCTTGCGTGGACAAGCCGGTGCGGTATGCCCGCAGCTTCTTCGGCGTCATCGACCTGCTGGCCGTAATCCCAACCTACCTGAGCGTACTGGTGCCCGGCGCACAGTTTCTGCTGGTCGTCCGGCTGTTGCGGATCCTGCGCGTTTTCCGCGTGCTGAAGCTCGCCGAATACCTCGTGGAAGTCGATATCCTCGTCATGGCGTTGCGCGACAGCCGCCGGAAGATCCTCATTTTCATGTTCGCCGTACTCACGCTGACGGTGATCCTGGGCTCGCTGATGTACCTGATTGAAGGCGACGCCAACGGGTTTACGAGCATCCCCCGAGGCGTGTACTGGGCCATCGTAACGCTCACGACGGTGGGCTACGGAGACATCTCACCCCAAACCGACCTCGGACAGGCCTTCGCCTCCATGATCATGATACTGGGCTACGGGATCATTGCCGTCCCGACGGGCATCGTGACAGCCGAAATGACGCGCCATGCGATTAATCGGAAAGGGGAAAAAGGTTCTCAGGATGCGTGTTCGCGCTGTGGGCTAGAGCCGCACGACGTGGATGCACGCTATTGCAAGCGCTGCGGCGAGGCGTTAGCACCGAGTCAAGCCTAGTTGTGGATTCTTCTTTCCTGCAACGATGCGTTCGTCAAGGCGTACTGGAGAACGATCTCATCCGTTGACCATTTGGGGTGTGAGTTAGGCTCGCTCCCCAATAACTCAAAGCCGAGTTTCTCGAGTACGCGGGTAGAAGCGGGGTTCCTGGCCATGGTGTGGGCGACGACACGATCTAACCCGAGATCAACAAACGCGTTGTCCAGAACAAACCCAGCGCCTCGCGTTGCAATGCCCTTCCTCCAGAATGGGGCGGCAACCCAGTACCCCAACTCACCCTGCCTGACGGTCACCTCCTTGAGTTTGCACACGCCCGCAAACTCGCCATCAGCGAGGATGGCAAAGCAATACGCCGTCCCGGCTTTTCGATCTGTAATTGTGCGCTCGATTTCTCTGGCGGCATCTCCAGCAGGATAGGGCTCTGGTTTCGGCGTAAAGTTTGTACCACGCGGATCACTTACGAGGTGTTGCATGGCCCCGGCATGAGAAGGATTCAGATCCTCGATCCGAACGGTTAACTGGTCTGAGGTCAAGGCGGCGCGTGAGTACTTACAAACTGGCAACAAACCGACATGTTACTATCTGACTGTTGAAGGACCACTGCGGAGCCTTCAGTCTCCAGACGCCACTACAGGCGTCGTACGACGCTTGCCGTTCAGTAGCCTGCGCACCTTCGCGCGTGCGCCCCTGAATCTGTTCCGGAGATACACGGCCCGGGCCTCCACCGAGTAGGAGAGATAGGAAGGAATGTCCTGAGGGCTACGCAGGACCACACCCAGCTCGCCATTCTCCAGCCGCTTTTTCGTCCGCTCGAACTTCTCGGCGCGCTCAATCGCCCGCTGCCGTACTTCGAGCGCAGAGATAATGCCCTGCCCGGAATCCCGATGCTCCTCCAGCAGCAGCCGGTTTCGTTTCGCCTGTTCGCCGTGGAAGTACAGCCGCTCCGCCGAACGGGTTATTCCGGCGGAATGGCGGCGATAGTTGTAGCCTATCTCGGGCACGATTAGCATTCGTGCCCCTGCCGCCAGACAACGAAGGAAGAAGCACGTGTCACCGTTGAAGAGTTCATCCTCGTAAAACCTCAACCCGTTCTGCTCGAGGAAGGATCGCCTGAATATCGGTTTCACTAGCCCCATACACGGGTTTCGGGGTCCCGGTTTGTTTCCAAGCACGAACTCCTCGGCTGACAGCATGCGGGGAAGAGTTTTCTCCATCGCCCGGGTGAACAACGTCCCTGCAGAGCGAAACTCCTCGGCGCATCCGTCGGGCCCGGCCACCTTATCCTTGAACAAGATGTTGTCAGCGATCATGTCGACATCGAACCGTTCGGCATAGCCCAGGAGCCGCTCCAGCCGGTCCGGAACGTACCAGTCGTCACCATCCAGGAAGGCAAACCACTCGCCCTGGGCCCGCTGCAGTGCCTGATTCAAGCCAAAGCCGGGCCAGGTGTTCTCCGCGTGCTCGATCAGCGTGAGGCGCGGATCCGAAATGCACTTGATTCGATCGACCGTGCCATCCTTCGATGCATCGTCGACAACAATGAGTTCCAGACTCGAATCGGTCTGATCGAGGACCGACTCGATGGCCCGTTCGATATAGCATTCCGAGTTGTATGCCGGGATAGCAACAGAGACACGTGGAATTTCGCCGCTATGCGCTTCCATAACCTTTTTGAACGATCTGAATTTATTCTCCGAGAGGTGGTGAGCCGTTAGAAACGCGCCCGGTAGCGAGCGGCGCCGTGGGCGCACACGTTACGTTCGTGTAGATTGACGGGTTCGCCGCTTCTGATTGCCCGCGGCGTCGTCCAGCCCATCTCTGATGATTCCGCAGATCATGCGGATGTCGTCTCCGTCGACCGCCGTGCCGGTAGGCAGAACGATCACGCAATCTCCGGCAGCCTCGGTGTAAGGAAGTCGAGTTCCAGCGTCGGGGAAGAGCGTCTTGTAGGGTTCCATCCGATGACATCCCGGATAGAAATACCTTCTCGCGCGCACCCGGTTCGCCCGCAGCAGCCCTCTCAATTCCTCTCTACTTGTGCCGGCAACCTCTTCGTCCACCTCGATTACGATGTACTGGTAGTTGCATCGCTCGCTCTCGTCGTAGGCAGCCAGGCGGATTCCAGGGAGGCCGTCCAGCTCCTGTCCGTACATCTGATAGTTGCGATAATTGATCTCCATGAAGTGATCCATGCTTTCCAATGAGGTCAGCCCCATCGCCGCTGAGATTTCGGCCATCTTGCCGTTGGTCCCGATGTGCCGAACATCGTCATCCGCCACGAACCCAAAGTTCTTCATCAGGCGGATTTTCCTCGCCAGCTCGTCCGAGTTGGTTACGATGGCCCCTCCCTCGAACGCGTTGACAAATTTCGTGGCGTGGAAGCTGAACACTTCGGCATCACCGAAGCCCCCTACCATCTGGCCGTTGTGCGAACATCCGAACGCGTGCGCCGCGTCGAAAAGGAGCCTCAGGCCGTGTCGGTCTGCGATATCTGAAAGGGCTTCGACGGCACAGGGGCGACCCCATAGATGAACCCCCATGATGCCCGAAGTACGCGGCGTGATCAGTTCCTCAACGCGGTGCGGATCGATGGTGCAGGTCTCGGGGTCGATGTCACAGAAAACAGGCGTGATCTGCTGCCATTGCAGGGCATGCGCGGTAGCGACGAAGGTATAGGCTGGAAGGATGACTTCCCCCTCCAGGCCAAGTGCACGAATGGCAATTTCGAGACCAACCGTACCATTGCAAACGACGACGCAGTGCTTGACGCCGACCAGTTCTGCAATCCGCTCCTCGAACTCCCGTACATACGGCCCGTTGTTGGTCAACCATCTTCGGTCCAAGATATCGTTGATCCGCTCCATCAGACGCCGACGATCGCCGATGTTGGGGCGCCCGACGTGATACGACCTGCCGGACTTCGGCATCCTGCCGCTGTCCCGCTCCTGCACACCGCTCCTGTTCAATATCGAGCCTGAACTGAGCCTGCCGTTATCGTTCGTCTCGACCGATAGTAGCCGTCGTTTATCGAGCTCCTTAGGCATTGCTGTTGTCTGGCACGTAACGATCTTGATTGGCCAACAAATCCCACAGATTACCGTCCTCAGGAGGTCTCACGCAGTATCCGTGGGTGTACATCGCTGAATGATTCGTGACAAGCCCCCCCACCTGCATATGTCTGCCGGGAAACAGGATGGCTTTACCACCCGATCCGGACGGACACGTTTGCGAGAACCGGCTGCGTGGCGCATCCGAAACCGGAGCGACCGAATCCGTCGCCGTTGTAAAACATGAACCTGCGGCCATCTCCCTCAACGTGGAAGCCATGCCTATCGCTTAGATGGGCACGACGGTTGGCACGGGTTCGAAAAGGATAGGTCTCCGATACCCGGCAGCCTTACTCTTGCGGTTGCATCTTCGATCGCGAAAAGTACGGCGCTATCACAGAAAGCGTCCTGCATGCGAACAATATGTACTTTCCTGCCTATCGGAGCAGCGAGATTGGTTAAGCCAGAAGCCTGATCGTCACCATGAACCGGACAAAAGATATACTGACCGGAATCGTTATTGTCTTCGCCTTAGCTGCATCTGTAATGGTCGCAAAACCGTATTTTTCCCGTTTCCTCGCTATGCTAGGATTACAGGAAGGCGACCCTCAAAGCGCTGCCGAAGAGGTCCTCGTGTCAATGCGAGACGGGGTCAATCTCTACACTGAAATTTACAGGCCAGGCGATGGACAGTACCCCGTTGTGCTTACACGGGGATACGGGCCCGGTAGTATGAAAGACGCGCAGAGGTTTACGCAAGCCGGCTACGTGTACGTTGGACAATCGACCCGTGGACACGGTCGATCCGAAGGCGCCCAGGGCGTACGCAACCGGTTCTTTAACGACGCACAAGATGGTTACGACACCCTGACCTGGATAAGTCAGCAACCCTGGTGTAATGGCGCCATCGCCATGTATGGCAAGTCCTACTGGGGAGCTACCCAGTGGCTCGTGGCACCCGAGCAGCATCCGAACCTTAAAGCCATCATCCCGCAAAATATGAATGCGGATCTATGGCAGTGCGTGTATTGGTGCAATGGGGCGCTCAGCTACGCCATGACGGCCAGCGGACGCGCCTTTGACCGGAGTGACTGGCCTGTCATCAACAACATAGGCTGGCAGAACTACTTTCGTCACGTGCCCCTGATCACGCTTGACGAGATCGTGAACGGCGGCGGCGCTGCGGGCGCGGCGGGCTTATGGAGAGATTATGTCAGCCATTCGACGTTCGACGATTATTGGAAAGCGATTAGCATACGGGGGGATGGAGGTGACGATAAGTACAGCAGAATCACCATCCCTGTCTATCTGATGGGTGGCTGGTATGACTACTATTCTGGTGCGGCCTTTACAAGCTTTCAAAGGCTCCGAGAGGTCGATGCAACGGATGAAATCCGCGTCGTCATCGATCCATCCGATCATCTGAATCGCGTCGTCGGAGACCGGGACTTCGGCACGGGCTTGGGCAGGGACGCCGGCAAAGACGAAGTTGCGCTGGCAATCCGCTGGCTGGACTACGTGTTGAAGGGCATCGACAACGGCATGGCGGACGAGCCGCCCATCCAGATATTCGTCATGGGCACCAATGTATGGCGGGGCGAAGACGAGTGGCCCCTGGCCCGCACTCAGTTCACGAAGTACTACTTCCGCAGCCCCAACGGGATGCGGCTTGGCTTCTTGAGCACGGATCCGCCCGGCGACGAAGAGCCGACCGTTTATATCTACGATCCGGATGATCCCGTACCGACGCTAGGTGGGAATCATTCCTATTGGGACGACAACATAACTGAGATCATTCGTGCTGGCGCCGTCGACCAGCGGCCTATTGAGCAAAGGAACGATGTCTTGGTGTTCACAAGCGACACATTGGCCGAGGACACCGAGGTCACCGGACCAATCCAGGTCAAACTCTACGCAGCCTCCTCGGCCAGGGACACGGACTTCACAGCCAAGCTGATCGACGTCTACCCGGATGGCACGGCATACAACCTGACGGAGGGCATCATCCGTGCGCGATTCCGCGAGTCTATCTGGGATCCGCCGAAGCTCCTCGTCCCTGGAGAAGTCTACGAGTACACCCTACACCTATTGCCAACAAGCAACGTCTTCAAGCGAGGCCACCGTATCCGTGTCCACCTGACCAGCAGCAATTTCCCCTTATGGAACCGCAATCCAAACACCGGGAACGATCCGGCCACGGACGTAGAGATGTACAGGGCTGAGCAGACCATCTACCACGACCGGGAGCACCCCTCCCACATTATTCTGCCAATCGTACGCTAGAATGTGGCATTGCTGCGCGTTCGTTAGTCAGGCAACAGCGGCTTTAGCTCTCCCAGTAATGGATTCGGCAAAGGATGCACACGCTACGCGATTCCTCAATTGATCGTTGCTGGGACGAGGTTCAAAGCAGCACACTGAAGAGAACTGGAAACGTACTTCGGCCAAGCTTTGTTGGAGGACTCCGACCACGATACTACGTTGGCAACAGCGCAGTTTGATAATCAGAGCTTCCCTACCGGCAGTCTTTGCGAAAGGCGGGGTTATTCTTCGTACCTGAACCCCTGACTACCATGGTTGACTACATTAAACATGTATATGGGACTTAAAAGCTGACTCTCCGAGAACCTTTGAAAGGTTCCTCCTCCATCTCGTAAAATGGCCAGCCCGATCGAGTTGTGATAGCGGGAGTTGTGGTAGGAGATCGTCTTCTTGACGGCCCATCCGAACCCGTTCAACTCGCAGGCCCACTTCACGCAGGTTGCCGAGCAGCAGATTGTCCGGCTCGCGGTGTACGACCCGCTCGGCCGTCAGGTCGCAACGCCCCACAACGGCACGCTCGCCGCCGGTCCTGCTCACGCCTTTATGATCGACTATGATCGACGGCGCCGGCCTGCCCTCAGGTATTCACGTGGTTTGCGCCATCGGTGAGCACTTCGCCGTCACGCGCCGCGTGACGCTTACGAAGCAACCCACACAAGTTTCTTCAGGCTCATGAAGTCTATGCGGCCCCTTCCGCTTCTGCGGGGCGGGCCTTTTGTTAGGAATTGCAGGACAAGATGATCGCATGCAGAGCATTCAACCTTGCCGGGATAGGCGAATAGCTGTATTCTCCGTTCCCTTCATTCTGAAACCGCCGTTTAAACCAGTAAACGAGAGAATTCGATGCAACAGTCAATAGAACTAACAATGCCTGCGGATAGTTTAACTGGATACATCAGCGCGATCGAGCGAGACGGCTATACTTACATCCCGCAAGCCTTTAGTTCGGATGATATAGCTGAGGCGCTGGACCGCATAAAGTACTGGTTCGGAAAGACCCTGTCCGTTCAGTCGGAGCGGATGCCGCGCCTTAACCGAGACCAGCCCATGGTCTACAATTTGCAGAGTAAAGACATCTTATTCATTCGGATGATGCTGGAGAACGAGATCATCGAGGGGATTCTCAAGCATTTCCTGAACGATCAATGGTTCTCCTCTGTGCCGGCTGATGCGCCCAATTACATCCTCCGGTCATTTCTTGCGCGCAGCAGCAATTATCAAATGCCGATGCACATCGATTCCTTCGTTCCCTACACGGGCTCGCATGTCTTTATCATGCAATGCTCAATTTTGCTGGAAGACATGACCGAAGAGAATGGCTGCACCGTCCTCACTCCGGGCTCTCACCTTTCCGACGGCTACGCTCCGCAGGAAGCATTCGACGATGCGATCTCCATCGAAGGAAAGGCTGGAGACCTCGTGTTCTGGGACAGCCGCACCTGGCATGGCGCACGGGCCAATCGGAGCGGCGGCACTCGCTGGTCAATGATCGCAACCTTCTGCCGCTGGTGGATCAAACAGGCCTTCGATATTCCTGGAAGTCTCCCTCAGGAGATCTACAACGAGGTCACCGATCGCCAAAAGTCTGTCCTGGGCTTCTGTTCGGTGCCCTACGACGACGAAACCATTGGGATCGACATGAAGCGCAGCTACGAGCTGCTACCCGAAAAAGTCGAAGATTATCGTCTGTAGATCATGGGTTCTTTTTTAATTGGAGGAGTTGCAGTTTATGGAACCGATTGAAATTGGTGATCTTCGGGATCTGATCCCCAAGGCCGATTCCGAGATATTCTCGCCTGATATTTATCGCGAGACGGGCTTTTTCATCGTGCGCCGGGTGATTCCCGCAGATCGCATCCGGCTGTGGCAAAATGAATGGGATCGCTTCTACAAAGATGGGCTTGCGGGTAACCGGACCGTGGATCAGTTCAATCCGGTTCACTTGCATGAAGAACTTCCACCGGTGCTGGCAGAGATTCACAAATGCCCAGAGCTTCTGGATGTGATGCAGTTACTGTATCCGGACCTTGCATTGTTTATGCAGCGGTTTGTCATTAAAGACCATAATAGCCGCGCTCCCGTCTTTGTCCACAACGATTTTTGTTATGACTATGGATGGCCGGAAAAGACAACCGTTTTCATTCCCCTCAGTGTATCTAATGAGGAAAATGGAGGCATTTCCTTTTACCCGGGCACTCACCACTTCGGTTACCTGGGGGATGCAGGTGAACTCAATACAGAGATAATCGGGCCCGACTGGCCGCTGGTTTGTCCTTCGTTAGAGCCGGGTGATATCGCTTTATGTCATACGTGCACCTGGCATTGTTCGCCTCCGCACGTGAGTGGCCCTGACAGAATATTGGTTCAGGCGACGATGCAACCAGCCAACGATCCCAGTAGCACTGCACTACTACGTGGCGAGTGGCGGACGCGGTATCGCCTAAATGCTCTGCCTCGAAACAAGTTTTTTGTGCGATGCCGGTCGAGTCGGTTGCGCGAGCTTCAGGCCAAAGTGGATCAAGTTGAGGGCGCAGACGTCCGGGTGTAATTAAGTTTCTAGAAGCAGAAGTCTCCGCTACGCCCCGTGGGCAGTAGCCGTTCTGGGATGCGGGCTGACTAGTGGGTTGGAGCGTCCGAATCAACTTCTCGGATGATCTCCAATAACGCTTTCGCTTTCCATGTGGTCACGTGCTGAAGGCTTCGAGGCTGGGTATCGCCGGGGCCAGTTCAATTGCGTCGATAAAATCGAGAGCCGGTGAGAACAGGCCTTCATCAAACGTCGCATTGGCAATCATCACCTTCCTGCCATCAACCGATATCCGGCCTTCACTGAGCCATCTCGCCACCTGAAGCAGGGCCTTGCACTGTTGTACGAAGAGCCTGTGGCGAACCTCGTGGAGCGGTACATTTGTGTCGAGCGGGCAGGCCGTCTGCATAATGATCTTGCCCTCGTCCATCGCCTGGTCAATGAACTCGACGGTGTTGCCTACGAACCGGGCATGGTAGGCTACGTTGTCTCCAAAGCCGTCCATTCCCTTGAAGGCCGGCAACAGGGAAGGATGAAAGTTGACGATGCGGTCCTGATAGGCATCACGTAGGCGTTTCGTGTAGAACCTCGTGTAGTACGAGAAGACATAATCGATCTCCTCTGCGCGCAAAAAGCCGAGCAGGCGATCGCAGAAACGCCCGTTGTCGTCTTCGATAAACGACTCGGTTCTGAGCCCGTGTGCCTGCGCCTTTTCAAGTGCGGGGCACTCGCGATCCACCACAACGGCCTGCACAAGGCCCCGGAAGAAGTCATTCTTCAGCACCTCGTTCATCACCGAGCCGGCGGTGGATGCGACGATCACGACGCTGAGACGGCTACTGCTCATGATGTGAACTCACCATCTCGGTAGGCGGGGAAGTATTCCGTAACGCCTGCCTGCCGGGCTTCCACCAAGTCGTTGTACGCATCGGCTTGAAAGATCCGGCCACAGAGAAAGACGGGCTTCGTGCCTGTCGACCAGCCCTGTTTGAACTTCGCTAGGCCATCCGAGCCGTTGCTCTCCGCTCCTGCCACGCCACCAAAGTCAATCCAGCGGACCTTGTCGGCGAAGTAGTGCATAAGAAACCACTTGGTCGCGTACGAGGCACTCAACTTGTAACCGTGGGCGCTGCAGGCCGCGAGATGCCCATACGCGACATCGTCCTGGACGTACCACAGATCCAGACCTACCGTGGCCCCGTCTGCCCGAGCTTCGAACATGACCATGCCGGGAATGTTGAACTGCTGGGCGAAAGCCTGCTTCGAGAAGGCGCGTAGCCCCGTGATGTTATGCCTTCCGGCGAGAGTACTGAAGAGGTCTGCCCACGTGTCGAGGTGGTCCTCCGGGCGTGTGCACACGCGAACATCGACGTTTCTCAGCGCCCGCCGAGCGCTCTTCCTGTGCGTCCGTTTTACGATCTCTTCCACCGGCCGGCTGAGATCCGCCACGAAGTGATCCTTGAAATGAACAACCCTACCAAAGCATCGCTCCAGCAAAGCACGGTCGTACGGAGCAAAGGGAGCCGGAACGAGGGTGAGGCTCACGAGCTCCTTCTGCAGCTCCTCAAGGTCATCGGGCAACTGAGACCAGTCGCCGCAATCGAACATTGGATAGCACCCCATCGCATCCGAGGAGGCAGTTCCCGGAATGGGCCTTTCGAGAATCCAACCGTCGCTGCGAGGCAGATGCCGTGGCGTTCCGAACTCAGAGAGCGACGCCGCGTAGCGCGGGTGCGCATACCCGACTACCGCAGTCGGAGTCTCCAACTGTTTCTCTGTATCGACAGACGGCGTCGCGTGGGGGGGAAGGAGAGGTCTGTTAACGACTAACCGGAGGAAATTCGTAAACTCAGCACATAAAGCTTCGATGCTCTCCCGCTTATGTATGTTTGTGCTATATACGAATCGGAGTTCCAACCTACCATCGATAATGTCTGAGACGACCGAAATCGGGTACTGTCTGAGACCCTCCGGGTTATGATCTAAACCCGCAATCTCACGGGTTTTGTCGAAAAGGCTACTCCTTTCTATAACAGAGTCAACCTTCCCGCGATAATTAAAAAGAACCTCTGCGCGCGGCAGCTCTTCTAACCTTTTGACAAGCGCCGGTTGTGACCCCAAATATCTGCACAAGTCGATACTTGTCCCTGAATCTATTACTTGCTCCATCTGCTCAGAAACGCCGAGTAAAATGTCACCCACGGATGCGCGAGTATCGATTTTCAGCAGTGTAGGTGCGTAGCCGAGAACGCAACCGATCGTTCGGCTAAAGTCAAATTCCGCCGGGCCCACATTTCGACCGTGCACCAACCGGTCAAAGTACACGACGCCGCTATCTTGCCACCGACCCAGTGCAACAGCGATGGCACTGATCAAGATACGCTCAACATCAAGGCCAAGGGCCCCGCTCCGCGTCAAAGCCCCGGTCGCCTCTTCCGATAACGTGAAGCGCACGAGTCGTGCAGAACCATTCGTATTTAGATCGCTTTCATCGCTCAGATCTTTTGGTATGGAACGTACTTCCGACCAGCTTTGCCCGATCCATTTTTGAACATCCGCCTCCACTTCAAGAGAATCTGCGTACTGCCGAATGATCTGCGTCCAAGTTTGAAAGGAAACCATTGAGTGGGGTAAACTGATATCCTTTCCCGCTTCGAGCAGTTGATACGCCGACTCAAATTCAAGCCAAAAGGTTCTCCATGAGACGACATCCATCGCAAAATGATGAACAACAAAAAACAATTCTTGAGGCTGCTCTTTACCTAGTTCAAATAAAACAATGTAGGCAATAGGCCCATTGGTTAGATTCAGTTCCCTCTGACAATTTTCCGCGACTTCGGCCATAGCCGCAGCCTGCTTTGTCTTGGATACATCGGATAAGTCAACCAATCTACAAGCAAGGGTTTCTTCCGACGTCTCCAAGACGCTAGCCCGCCACTGCTCATCGTCGCAATCAAACCGGAGCCGCAGCGCATCGTGACGCTCCCCGAGATACCTAAACGTTTTATCCAGCAACTCGAACGAAAGACGCTTCTTCGCAATTAATATCCTTGAGATATTCCAACGATGCGGTGTCTGTGTTCCTCGCTCGTACAAGAAGCGCAATAAAAATGGTGGCAGTTCGATTAAAGTTCCAATAGAGTGGGCGCCTGGCAAACAATCACCTACCGTTGTGTATTGCCCCACTCCTGCTTCAACCAATGCAGCAATAGTTGGCGCCTCCGCCATTTGCAATGGGGAGACGATAATGCCTTTCTCCGCTGCCATCATGGATACGGTCATTGCCGTCAGCGAATCACCACCAATGTTAAAAAAATTATCGTTTATGCCTACGCGCTGAATATCCAGTGCATGCTGCCAAAGTATTGTGAGAACGCGCTCCGTTTCATTGCGTGGCGCGACATAGGTTTCTGTAACAATTAAGTTTCCGAGTGTTGCGGCTGGAAGGGCCTTTCGTGAAATCTTGAAATTTTCATTCAGCGGCATCTTTTCCAAAACAATCCAGCCAGAAGGTTGCATGTAGTCAGGCAGCTGCTCATGTAGGTGTGAACGAACAGCGTCGAGTGGAAAACTGTTTGGATCTTCAAGCGTAACATAGGCAACCAAACGCTTGTCGTTCGCGCCTATTTCAGTCGCCGTAACAACTGCATCACGAACCCCCGGCGCCTGTCTCAAATGAGCTTCGATCTCGGTCAGCTCAACGCGATGACCTCTTAGCTTGATTTGAAAATCCCGTCGACCAAGAAACTCCAGATTGCCAGAAGGATGCACGCGACCAATATCGCCCGTCCTGAAATAGGTCTTACGACCAATTTGCACTAAAGCATTTCTGGTTAATTCCGGTCTATTCAGATAGCCCTTCATTATGCCGGGCCCAGTGAAACAAATTTCGCCTATTTCTCCATCCGTCGCTATTTCTCCAGCATCGTTTAACAGGATTGTTTCCATTCCAACAAAGGGTTTACCAATGTATGACTTTTCGACGATACTGTCCCGAGGGACAGAATAGAAGCACCCCATACATGCAATTTCTGTACACCCATAAATGACATAGATCTCAGCCTGATCGAAAATTAGCTTGAGCTCTTCCAATAAATCAGGAGGTACGAGATCTCCACCCGATGAAACATGTCGAAGGCCCGCAAACTGTTGGTAGGTCTGGTAGTTCCTTCTGATGTAACGAATTAAGCCCCTCAACAGGTTTGGCCCAATATGCACAACAGTTGCTTCTTCTAAGACCTCCGATAAGCGGCCATAGTCCATAACGTCATCCCTCGGCAGAACTATTAACCGACCACCAGAGATAATACTCGTCATAAGTTCAAACAGACTGATACTAAATGAGAACTTTGCAATGGTGATTGTTGTATCCTCGCGATTCATTCCAAATTGACTTATCGCGGAAAGTACGTAAAACGCGAAACTCTCGTAGCTTATAGCAATTCCTTTTGGCTGGCCTGTAGTGCCAGAAGTATAATATATGTATGCAGTCTGGTCTTCGCGAGTATTAATGTGGGTAATATTATGCCTAGCAACATCGTAAATGGACTTGATTTGATGGTAGGTATATAGATGAACAAGAACATTAACACTATTTTTAATAAGATTGTCCTGAGATATGATTAAAGTAAGTGCCGCATCCTCAACAATAAATCTAATTCTAGCGCTTGGGTAATCGGGATCAATGGGCACATAAACGCCACCGGCTTTCTGAATGGCAAGCAAAACGATGATGATTTCGAAGCCGGGTCTGAGACATACCCCGACGCGACGCTCAGCTTCAATTCCATTTAATAGCAGCCAATGGGCGAGCTCATTGGCTTTCTCGTTAAGCTCTCTATATGTCAGATGTGCCCCCTTGAAAGTCACCGCCTTCCTGTTCGGATGCTCTTGCACAAGCCGCTCAAAAATAGTGTGAAGCGGACGGCGGAAGCGAGGCT
This sequence comes from Bacteroidota bacterium, assembly GCA_022561755.1. Classification (GTDB taxonomy): domain Bacteria; phylum Bacteroidota; class Rhodothermia; order Rhodothermales; family Rubricoccaceae; genus JAHEJB01. The sequence continues at coordinate 2,874 of JADFQN010000005.1, read as the reverse complement.
TGTTCGGAGAAATCTGGGGAGTTTCGTATTGTTCCACTGTCATCTGGTGTTATTCATAATCGAGAATCCCAAGACGCCCTCCAACAAGAAATCGAACGGGACCCGGTCTGCCAGTCGTAGCGATTGGTATCGAGTCAAGAAAATCAAAGGAAAGCCGAAAAGCACGGCGATTTCGTAGAGCCCCTACTCTCTCCTGGTATCAACCGGATAATAAAGAGGTGCCGCCACACCGCGGATCAAGGAGGTGACGGAGGTACCCCCCCTCCACAACATCCTCGCCACGATACTAGGACCCCCGTCTGACTATGGATGATTCTACGGCGACGGCGATTAATCGGCCCATTTCCGCCCCCCTTTTTCGTCACGTAGCCCCACTATGCGACTCAAAAGGCCACTAAAATGGCCTCGATTTCCCGCTCGTCTCGTTACGACCCCCTTAGCAGGCTGTTGAATTACGTGCTCCCCGCAACGAGCGCGGGGCAGGCTCTCGCCGAGACGAGCGCATCTCGGTTGAGATCGAGGCGCGAGATCGTAGTCGAATCGGTGATTCGGCGAACATCTCGCAACGAAGAGATCGGCCGAGAGGCGCCGTCGCAGGCAGGATGACGTATTTCAACAGCCTCTTAGTCAGACAGGCTCCTAGTCCGCGACGACGAGGACTGATCCGTCAATCACTTTTCTTTCGTTTGCGCTTTCGCGGTATTTGCGCCCGTGCTACAATCCCGGCTCCTACGATGCCGGCGTTGTTGCCGAGCGCAGCCGGTACGAGCCTTGCGCGAGTGTGCAGCAGGTGCCCGAACTCCGCCCAGCGGTCGGGGCGGCTGGCTCCTCCGCCGACGATGATGAGATCAGGCGAGAAGAGGAATTCAATGTGGTCGATAACCTCCTGAACGCCGCCACGAACCCAGGCGTCCCAGTCCAATTCCTGCGTCTCGCGTACGGAATGCGCTGCGATGTCTTCCGCCAGTTGGCCACCGAGTTGCAGGTGGCCGAGTTCCGTGTTGGGGAGAAGACGGCCATCCAAGAAAAGCGCGCTGCCGATGCCGGTCCCAAAGGTGAGCAACAAAACAACGCCCTTCTCGCCCTTGCCGGCCCCGTACTTCATTTCGGCGAGTCCGGCTGCATCTGCGTCGTTCATCACCGCCACCTTGCAACCGGTTTTCTTCTTGATGAGCCGGGCTACATGCGTGCCGTTCCACGTCGCATCAAGGTTGGACGCCATCTCCACCACGCCATCTCGCACGAGTCCGGGCACGGTGCAGCCAATCGGACCCTTCCACTTGAAATGTTTGGAGATCTCTGCCACGGCGCTCGCTACCGCCTTGGGTGTGGCAGGCCGAGGCGTGGGGATTCGGAAGCGCTCCGCGAGTAGTTCACCTCGCTTGAGATGAACCGGGGCGCCCTTTACCCCCGAGCCGCCAATATCGACGCCGAGGGCTTTCTTAATGGGTTTGGCCATGAAACCGGTTGGCTGCGTGTGGACCGGCCGCGTTGAACTCAACGAGTTGTAAAGAGGCTGTTGAATTACGTGCTCCCCGCAATCCAGCAAGCCTGGGGACGGGGCGGGCTCCCCGCAGCAAGTGCGGGGCGCATCTCGGTTGAGATCAAGGCGCGAGATCGTTGTCGAAACGGTGATTCGGCGAGCATCTCGCGACGAAGAGATCGGCCGAGAGCCGTCGCCGCAGGCAGGATGGCTTCTTCAACGGGCTTCTAACCTACAACCGTTTCGCGCACGCGAAGTACAACACACTGAACCATTCGTTCGCATCCGTCCATTCGTGGACGAGCTCGAGGCCGGCCGACGCGGCCAACTCTACCGCATCGCTCACGTCGAACTTGAAGGAGTTCTCGGTGTGGATGCTCTCGCCCGCATGAAATGTAAACGCCTCCCCGTTGACATGAACCGTCTGCTTGCCGATGCTCACCAGATGCATCTCCACACGGCTCATTTCGGCATTGTAGACGGCCTCGTGGGAGAATGCATCGAGGTCGAAGTCGGCGCCGAGTTCGCGGTTCAGGCGCTTCAGGAGATTCATGTTGAAGGCCGCCGTCACCCCTTCAGGGTCGTCGTAGGCGCGTTCAAGAACATCGCGGTCTTTCTTCCGGTCGATGCCGAGCAGCAGCCCACCGCCCATTCCGATGACGGCTGAAATCTGCCTGAGAAATTGCCGTGCTTCTTCCGGAGTGAAGTTGCCGATGGTGGAGCCGGGGAAGTAGACGACGCGCTTCCTGCGCTGCACGGGGTCGTCCGGTATCACGAGTGGCCTGGTGTAGTCCGCTGCAATAGGTGAAATGACCAGGTTGGGGTACGCCATCCGCAACCGTCGCGTTGTGGCCGCAAGGTGTTCCGCCGAAATATCGATGGGTATGTAGGCCGTGAGGTTGGGGAGGGCATCCAGAAGGAGCCGCGTCTTCTCACTCGATCCGCTTCCGTATTCGATCAGAACCGAATCGCTCCCAACGGCCTCCGCCATTTCACGGATGTGGGTCCGCATGATGCCCCGCTCCGTTCTGGTTGGATAGTACACATCCAGTTCCGTGATCCGATCAAACAGCGCCGAGCCCGCTTCGTCGTAGAAGTACTTGCTGGGGAGGGTCTTCGGTGTGGCCGATAGGCCGTCGATGACATCGTTCAGGAATGACTGCTTGGAGTCACTCGGAACAAGCGTTGGTGGCTCGTGGGTCATCGCTACTGCAAGTTATGCGTCGGATTTGGGAAGCGCGAACAGGTGGGCCTCGCCTTCGATCGGCTCGCCATTGTACATGCGCACGTTGTCCTCCCCCTTCATCCTGAACCATAGGTCGTAACGGTCGGCCCCAATCAGTTCGAGCACTTCTTCGAGCGACGATCCGAAACGATTCAGCGGGTTGGGA
>JADFQN010000185.1 GCA_022561755.1 Bacteroidota bacterium | reverse complement strand
CATGGGGTCCTTCATTTGTGCCAGCTTTCTGGGAATCGCACTTGTTTGCGTCCCTAGACTAGATTTAGACCCTCTCAACACCACGCTACAAAAGGGGAACGCTCCCTTCAGGGGGCTCCCCGCCGCAGGCGGGGTGGGGGTGTCGGATTAGCTGGGAGCGCGTAATTCACGTAATCACACACCCTGCCACATCCTGTCACACTCGCACCGTACAATCCGAAACCCCAAATCCCAAATCCCAAACCCCAAAGCCGATATCCGAAATCGAAAATCCGAAATCCCAAATCCGAAATCCGAAATCCCAAATCTCAAAACCGAAATCAGCAATTCGAAATCAGCAATCCGAAATCCACACTACCCAACTTGTCCACACCGCTTGCAGTCCGGGCGTTCGCCTCGTTCATTGCACCCACGCCCTATCTCCCTGGCTAACCACCGCACATGCCCGACTTCTGCCACCTCCACTGCCACACCCAGTATTCGCTTCTCGACGGCGCAGCGCGGATCAAGAACCTCGTTTCCAGGGCCGCAGAGCTGGAAATGCCGGCCATCGCCATCACCGATCACGGGAATCTGTACGGCGTCCCGGAGTTCTATACGAAGGCGAAAGCGGCGAACGTCCGGCCCATCATCGGGTGCGAGTTCTACATCGCGCCCTCGGGGATGGAGGACAAAAAGGACCGCACACGCTACCACCAGGTGCTGCTGGCGAAGAACGAGGTCGGCTACCGCAACCTCATCAAACTCTCCTCCGACAGCTTTAAGGACGGTTACTACTACAAGCCGCGCATCGATAAGGAAACCCTCCGTGTGCACGGCGAGGGCCTCATAGCCACAACCTGCTGCCTGCAGGGCGAGGTGCCTCAGACCATCCTGAAGAAAGGCGAGGATGAGGCCAAGAAAATCTTCCGCGAGTACCTCGACATCTTCGGCGCCGACTACTACATCGAGCTGCAGGACCACGACATAGAAGACCAGCGGAAGTGCAACGCCGTGCTTATCCGTTGGGCTACGGAGTTCGGCGTCAAGGCCATCGTTACGAACGACGTGCATTACGTCAACCGGGAGGATGCGGAGGCCCAGGATATTCTGCTTTGCCTCCAAACCAACAAGGACTTCGCCGACCCAAACCGGATGCGGTTTGAGAACGACCAGTTCTTTTTCAAGTCGGCGGACGAGCTGCGGGGCTCGTTCGAGAAGTCCATCAATCAAGGCGTCTTTGGGGATGCAGCCGTGGTAGACGCCGCGCTGGAGGCGACACGCGAAGTGGCCGAAAAGTGCCTCTTCGAACTCAAAATGGGCGATCTCCTGATGCCCCACTTCCCCATTCCCTCGCAGTTCGATGGGGCCGACGCCTTCCTGCGGCACCTCACGTACGAGCGTGCGGTGAATCGCTACGGCGAGATCACCGAGCCCATTCGCGAGCGCCTCGACCTCGAACTCGGTGTCATCGAAACGATGGGCTATGCGGGCTATTTTCTCATCGTGCAGGACTTCACGACGGAGGCCCGCAGGCTCGGCGTGTCGGTCGGGCCGGGACGCGGCTCGGCGGCGGGCTCGTGCGTGGCCTACTGCCTCGGCGTCACGAACATCGACCCGCTGAAGTACGGCCTCCTCTTCGAGCGCTTCCTGAACCCCGAGCGCGTGTCGATGCCCGATATCGACATCGACTTCGACGACCGCGGGCGCGCGAAGGTGATCGATTACGTCGTGGAGAAATACGGCCGCGAGTCCGTCTGCCAGATCGTGACGTTCGGAACGATGGGCGCGAAGTCCGTCATCCGCGACGTGGCGCGCGTCCTCTCCATCCCCCTCGCCGAGGCCGACCGCATCGCGAAGCTCATCCCCGATGGCGTCAAGGTTTCGCTGGCGGACGCCAGAAATGATGTCCCCGAGTTCCGTGACCTTTGGAAGTCGGAGGATCCCCAGATCCTTAAACTCCTGAAGAACGCCGAGGTGCTAGAAGGCTCCGCGCGCCACACGGGCGTCCACGCGGCGGGCGTCATCATCGCACCGGGCGACGTGTCGCAATACGTCCCCGTGGCCGTCCAAAAGGGCAAGAACGGCTCCAGCGACACACTCACCACGCAATACGACGGCAAGTGGATCGAGGAGTTCGGGCTCCTCAAGATGGACTTCCTCGGCCTCAAAACACTCACGATCCTGACCGACACCCTCGCGCTCGTCAAGGAAAACCACGGCGAGGACATCGACCTCGATATCATCCCCCTGGACGATGAGGCCACGTACAGGCTCTTCCAGCGGGGCGACACGGTGGCCATCTTCCAGTTCGAATCGGACGGGATGCGCGAGTACCTCCGGCAGCTCAAGCCTACGGAGTTTAACGACCTCATCGCGATGAACGCGCTGTACCGGCCCGGCCCGATGAAGCTCATCCCCAACTACATCAAACGGAAGCACGGGCAGGAAAAGATCGAGTACCCGCACGAGATGCTGAAGGGCGTCCTCGAACCCACGTACGGCATTCCCGTCTATCAGGAGCAGGTGATGCAGATGGCGCAGGTAATGGGAGGCTACACACTGGGGGGCGCCGATTTGCTTCGGCGAGCGATGGGAAAGAAGAAAGTGAAGGAGATGGCGAAGCAGCGCGCGGTCTTTCGCGAGGGCGCGGCAAAGAACGATGTGGGCGGGCATCGCGCCGACCGGGTGTTCGACCTCATGGAGGAATTCGCGGGCTACGGTTTCAACAAGAGCCACAGCGCGGCCTACTCGCTGGTGGCGTACCACGCGGCCTACCTGAAGGCCCACTACCCTGCCGAGTTCATGGCGGCCGTGCTCACAAACGACATGCACGACTCGAAGCGCCTCGCGCTCGACCTCGACACCACACGGCAGGCGGGCATCGAGATTCTGCCGCCGTGCGTGAATCGGTCGATGGCGCACTTCACGGTGGAGAATGGCGCCATTCGGTTCGGGCTCGCAGCCATAAAGGGCGTCGGCCACGGAGCCATCGAGGCGATTGTGGAGGCCCGCGAAAAAGCAGGCGGTGCGTTCGACGACATCTTCGAACTGGTGCGCGATCTCGATTTGCGCTCGGTGGGGAAAAAGACGCTTGAAGCGCTCGCACTAACCGGTTCACTGGACCAATTCAATGGCTCACGTGCCCAGCAAGCCGCCGCTGTAGACACGGCCTGGGTTTTTGCGCAGAAGCATCAGGCCGACAAAGCTGCCGGCCAAAACTCGCTCTTCGGCAGCGGCGATGGGGAAACCGATACCTTCAAACCGGCGCTGCCCGCCGTCGAGCCGTGGCCAAAGGGCCTCACGCTACGCAACGAGCGCGACCTGATGGGCTTCTACGTCTCCGGCCACCCGCTCGACGACTTCTCGCCGGAGGTCCGCGCATTCACAACGATGAAGCTCGGCGATTCCGAAAACGTGCCGCACGATAGCAAACAGATGGTTTGCGGCATTATAACGGAGGTCACGCGCCGGACTACCAAGCAGGGAAAACCTATTGCCTTCATGACGATTGAGGACACGACCGGCTCCGCCGAATGCGTGCTGTTCTCCCAGGCGGTGGACAAATGCGGGCACTTGCTGGCGGTTGACGAAGTGGTGATGGTGAGCGGCAAAGCAGAAACCACCGGCGAACTCAAGTTCAAAGTGGACAACATCGAAACGATGTGGAAAGTCCGCGAGAAGATCAGAACCATCGCCCTCCACATCGACGCGGACACCACCGAGCCCTCCGCCATCGACGCTCTCGCCGCCCTCTGCGAGAACAACAAAGGCGCCTGCAAGCTCTACTTCGATGTAGAATCGAAGGAGCTGGACCGCCCAGTCCGCCTCCACGCCCGCACCGCCGTCGTGGACCCCACGCCAGAGCTCATGAAGGGGCTGGGCAAGCTGTTTGGGCAGGAGGCGGTGGTGTTGGAGGGGGAGGGGTAACATCTGCTCGCCGAAACGCTTCGTTTCGAGCGAAGAGGCGTAGCCTGACGCCCGTTTGATCATTGAGAAGGAAGGCCGATCTGAGCCCGGCATCCTAGACGGCCACCAAAATATTCTTGAAAGCCTAGATGACTATGGAGTGGTCTCAACAGGCTGCAATGAAAGTTGATGCCATCTGCCTTTCGCCAGTAATCTGAACACAAACGGAGTAAATATTTGAATAGCTAAAGCAGATTTCGTATATTGGAATCGTGGCTCTATGCGTCTCGGAGGGAGAGCATACAGCTGAGCCAAAGCATTTACCGGAGGCATGAAAATGGCAATTCAACACTTAGCAAACGCAACTGATATTGAACAATGGGCAGATAGTATGGCAAGCAGATCTGATCTGCCGGAACTAGTCCGTCGATTGGTAATAGCCAGTTCGAATCCACAAAGAGCTGATTTCCGTGCACAGCGAGGCACTGGCCTAGGCGGATGGGATGGACTTGTCGAAACTACTAGCGGGAATCTTTTCGTACCGGAGGGCAAGTCCGGCTGGGAAATGGGAACCGGAAAGGATCCGCAAGGCAAGGCCACAGACGACTTTGCGAAGCGAACGAAAGACCCATCT
>JADFQN010000004.1 GCA_022561755.1 Bacteroidota bacterium | reverse complement strand
CGGAAAATTCGATGATGATCAAAGACGCGAGATGAAAGATCATGTGGTTCGCGTCGTTTCCATGCGCCGGGAGGATCTGGCTCGATCCCGAATGGTTCTAACACACAACTACGAGGGCCTTATCAATGATGCAGCTAAGGCGGTTAACCTGAAGAAGGTACAAGAATCAATCGACAAGGCGAACGTTGCAAATGAGCTTGCGATGGAATCAAATAAAATTTCTGAGAGATCGCTTGAACAATCAGGGTCCTCACATCGCTTTGCTTGGGCTGGTGTGTGGCTTGCCCTGGGGGGCATTGTCTTGACCCTCTATTTCAGCTTGTGGAGAAATACCGATGTAGAAGACGATACTTCATCTATTATGTATGAGATCGTTGATGATAGCACTGCACTTTTGATCACAACAGTAGGAGATTCTATGCTCGCAGAGGACGGAACTGCCTTGTCGGACGATGCTTGGCCTGATACTCTGAACGACAGTACACGGCTACACTAAGACAATCTCCATTAATTGGCGAGTTGAGAAAATCCATAGTCGACGGTCTTTCTGGCACTTGATCGACGTGCTCACGGCCCTAACCGAAAGTGGAGATGGTTCGACGAAAGGATTAGGGACCTTTCTCGCCTCTCGTTCATACAACCTTCAAGAATCCCACCAGAGGCCGCCATGAACACACCCATTTCCGTACTCCTCAAGCAGAAAGGCGACTGGGTCGTCACGATTGACCCCGAGGCCAAGGTTTTTGCCACCATCGCGCGCATGGTGGAGCAGAACGTCGGCGCGATCATCGTCACTGAGCAAGGCGAGATCCGGGGCATCTTTACGGAGCGCGACTACCTGCGGCGCATCGTGCTCCAGGGGCGGACATCGAAAACGTGTCCGGTCGGCGAGGTAATGACCACGGACCTGGTCACCGTCTCCCCGGAGACAACGGTTGAGGAGTGCATGCAGCTCATGACGGAGCACAAAATCCGACATCTCCCCGTGCTCCGCGACGGCAAACTGGCCGGCATCATCTCCATCGGCGACTGCGTACGGCTTATCTCCGAAGAAGCGCAGGGACGGGTGGAAGACCTCGAACGCTTCGTTTCCGGCGCGTACACGAACTGATCGTGCGGTTTCGTATCGCTCATTGCTCGATAGACTGCGCCTCAAATACTGTTATGTCGCCATCATCGAAAGCGTACGTCACCTCCATCGGATTGCAGCAGACCTCACAATCCTCCACGTAGGTTTGTGCAGGCACGGAGGGGTCGAGGAGCACAGTGATCCACGCGCCGCAGTAAGGGCAGTTGAACGATTGTTCGACCAGTTCCATTGCTCGGTTCAGCCTGCCGTGGACGCCGTGCATACGGCGTCCACCACTTGCTGATGTACGAGCGGGTGGAACGGGCTCGGCACGAGTTCGTCGTCGGGCGCGAGGGTCGAGAAAACTTCAGCAGCACCGATCTTCATCGCGCTCGTGATGGTGTCGGCCTGAACCTGAAGCGTCGCGTTGAACAGCCCCGGAAAGGCCAGTGCGTTGTTGACGCTCCGCCCATCGGCGGCAAAGGCGGCGCCTGCGGCCAGTGCATCCTCCGGGTAAATCTCAGGGATGGTGTGGTCGGTGTCAAGGACCGAAACCGTTACCTCACGAACCGGGTGGTCCTTCCCGATGAACCGGGTCTTGATGTCTCCGACTGCCGCACCTTCTTCGCCGATCACGGCGAGCAACTTTCCTAATTGTCCGATCCGGTGCGGATTGCGGACGATGACCACGATGTCGGTATCGGGAAGGCGCGGGCGAGGGGTTTCCATTTGGTCCAGGTTGCTCAGAACTGCAACCTACCGCAGCCCATCTTCACCAACAAAGAAATGCCGGCCGACCCCTAGTTTTTCGCGCGCACAGCGATATGGATGTCTACTGTACTTTCGTTCTGATACAACTCGAAGTCGGCAGTGTAGGCGCGTTCGTAATCGCCGGCGCCGGTGAAGTGCGCCATAATGCGCCCCCACGCTTCAATGACGGCCATGGGCATCTCACCTTCGACGCGGAAGACGAGGTAGTCCTGCTCGGGGATGCGTACGGCGACGAGCCCGTCTGCCAGATCATCAACCGTGGTCGTCTCACAGCCGACAATCTGCGAGTACGGGCCTTCGTGGTCGCTCTCGTAATCCGTGTACACCCCCAGCAACTTGTCGGAGGCTTTCGGGATACGCTCGTGATGCCCATCCGCAAAAAACCGCTGCCAGTTATCGCCGATTTGTGCGGTAGCTGGATTCTGTTCGGCGACATTGGATGTTCGCACGGAGGTTCCGGCAACATCAAATGCGGGGAGGTTTACAAGCTTTGGCGCGCTCATGCCTCCCACTCCGCATCCGCGGTTGGGCCGTAAATCATGGGTAGCGGGATGTCGTTGAGCCGCAGGTAAACCCCCAACTGGGCGCGATGGTGGATCATGTGGTTCATCACGAAGTTGCGAAGCACGCCGACCTTCGGAGCGGTGAACATTTCCACACCGCCATTCAGGAGCATCCAGTTGCCCATCATCGTTTCGTCCGACGTATTGGCCATGACCTCGCGGGCTTCGGTGACGTTTTTGTCGAATTCGGCCAATAGCGCCTCGGTGGTGGTCATGGTGCGAGGCGGCGGCGGATCTTCACCGGGCGGATTCATGTCGAACTCATCTACGTTGAGCGTCATGCCTGCCCATGAGGGGAGATCGGCTAGATGCAGCGCCAGTCGCTCGATGGTCATGGACTTCTCGTGGGGCTGCCAGTCATTTCGGTCGGTAGGCACGACCTCCAGAATGGAGCGGGTCTTGGCCATTTCCTGGTCGAACTCGGTGAGTAGGGATTGGGCGATGCTCATGGGTGGTTATTCGTTGGCGAAGAGAGCATCGCCTACGTCCGGGTTGATTACGATGTTCTCAATTGTAACGCTGGATTCTCCGCGGTGCTGCGTTTCGGTTTCCTCACCGCCGCCGCTACGAGAGATCATGCGCATGGTGACTTCCTCGTCTTGAGCATGTGAGATCAACAGACCGTCTACCTCGCGGTAGTCGCGGTACTTGACGAGTTCGGGTTCGGAGCCCTCGCCCCCACCCGCCGAAATTCGTTCAGCGGCCAGCAGAAGGAGGCTTTCCTGATCGTAGTACCGCCGTAGCGTGGTTCCGCCGACCTCTACGGACACGACGTAGACATCGCTTCCTTCGAACGAGTCCGTCGTCAGGCCAGTGAGCGCGTAATCAGGGTTGTTGAGGATGGCAAGCTCAGCGCACGCGCTTTCGAGTTTGAGCGATGGTACAAGAGGCAGATCGCGCCGGCCCATTGGTCCAGCCTCTACCCACGAGGCGTCAGGCGTTCTAACCCGCGTCACGGTCATGGCGCCCATCGGCGTGTCCATTTCGGATGTGTTGTGTAGATAACCAGGGTACCGAATGCTCTCAACGAATGTCGAGGTCATCTTGCCCATCGGACTGTCCGAGATGCGTACGCCCTCTGTTTGCAGGGTCTGGACAGCCTCCCATGCGGCACGTCCGCCGATGGCTTCGATGTTGGCTTCCAAAACTTCTTCGGGTGTCTCTAGGAGGGCTTTATCCGAGTCCTTGTTTGCCTGTGCAAGCGCTGCGGGCGCAAGCAGGAGAAGGACGATAAGCGTAGTGAATAGGTAATGCATGATTACGGTCAGGTGAGTTTGGGATGTGTCCTGAACGATGCGATTCTTGGATGTAGTGTCCACAACTTAGCGGAAGTGCGAGAAGGGCTCCCACATGGTTTTCTATCTGTCGAAGTCGCGGAACGCGCTACTCCAGCCGCTCTCCCGAAAGCCTGAGCTTCTTGCGTTCATGGTAAATTATCAAGCTGTTGGTCTTTGGAGCAATTCAGAACCGCCGCAATAGTCGCACCGGTCACGTTGGCGATCAGATCCCAGCCTGTGTTGATGTAGCCACCCACGTCGGTGTTGGGGACGAACAGGGGGCGTTGGCGTTTGGCGTTTTATTCTCGACACTCCTACACTACCCGGTACAAGAATGGGCTGTTCATTCCCTTACCCTTCTGGCAGGTACTTCGCCGGAATCGGATTGTCCTCGCTCTCGCCCTCCCAGAATATATTTACAATCCACCAACGCCCGTCTTTGTTGAGGAGTTGGATGCTGTTGATGCCGCGTTGAAAAGGATCTTCATCATCTTCGTTCCTCCGACTTTCGTAGGTACTGAACACGTGCGCAATCTGGGCGAACTGCTCCACGGTTCGGGCGGTCTCTATCTCAAAGAAGCCGCGTTCACGAGCGCCGTTCCAGATCGATTCGACGTATTCGGTGGCTGTCCAGCTAACCACGCCCTGGTCGCCTTCCTGGCTGAAATACATGGCAGACAGACGAGCGTTCTCGGCGAACAAGGGATCGAAGGTCTCTCGGTCAATCTCGAAGCCCTCCGGGCCAGAAATTGATTGATACAAGGCCTCAATCGTGCCTTCGATGGTGGTGAGGTCGTACTGGGCGGAAGCGGGAAGGATAGACCCGACGACGAAAGCAGCGGCGAGGAGAAGGCGGTACATATTCGGTGGGGGCGGAGGAGAGTACGATTCGGTGCTAATATATTAACACTAACCGTGAACTCCGCAGTTCGAGATCGTCTCTTATACAGAGCGGCTAAGCCCACCTTCCACGCGGATGTTTTGACCAGTGATGTACCCGGCGTCTTCGGAGAGTAGAAAAGCAACGGTCTTTGCAATTTCCTCCACACTGCCCTGGCGTTTCAAGGGGATGGCTTCTCGGAGTGCGTCAGTGGTCTCGTAGGTTTCAATGTAGCCCGGCAGGACGTTGTTCATGCGGATGCCTGCAGGGCCGTAGCGATCGGCGTACATCTTGGTAAACGAGCCAAGTGCGGCGCGAAGCGCAGAGGAAACAGGGAAGTCTAACGAGGGCTCAATAGCAGCAAAGGTGGAGATGTTGACGAATGCGCCGCCGCCCCGTCTCTGCATAATGGGCGTGACGAGCCGAGCCATGCGAACGACGTTCAGCAACAGAAGGTCGAGCCCGTCGTGCCAGTCCTCATCCGAGATGGTGAGTAGGTCACCTTTTGCAGCATGACCCGTGTTGTTTACCACGGCGTCGATCCGCCCGAAGTGGTCGAGCGCGGATGCGATGAGTCGTTCGAGATCTTCTGTTTCAGTGACGGAGCCTGTGAGACCGACCGTTCCAGAGCCTGAAGTGGATGCCGCGAGATCGTCGGCGAGATGTAGTACGTCATCCGACCGACTCATGAGCACGAGGCAATATCCGCGATTCGCAAGTTCTCGGGCAATGGCCGCACCCATTCCTCGGCTTGCGGCGGTAACGATGGCGACAGGTGCTTCAGTCATTCTTGTGTTGTAGAAATTTTCTTTCCAAGGCTCTTTGGAGCTACGAGCACATACGCCTCAGCAATCAGACGCTCGATCTTGTCCCAGTCTGTTAAAGTGAGCCGGTCCAGGGATACCCATCCGTGCTGGCCGATGTACTTCGTTCGCACGAAATCGCCCTGCTCAATGAGGTTCCTCTGTTTATCGAGCGTGGTCTTTATCGCCATCGACGGTCCCTGGTTGCCTTCGCCCATCATGATGAAGGGTTTGTCGCGTACCAGGAACGACGTGTGGCCGAACTTGTCAACCGCTTCGGTTACTTCGGGAAGGTCTTCTGTGAGATTACGGACGCGTTCGACGGCCCGCAGGCCCTCCGCAGATCGAATACGTTTTTTCCCGTCGCCATGTGTCTTTGCGTTTGCCGAAGAATGAAGGCGAGTCTCGTGCGGCGCCTCAGGAATCAGCGCCCCTTGCGTAACGGGGCTGGAAGAGCTGGACGATCAGGTCGCAGGGCATCTTGAAGTGGGTAGCAAGCCCGTAGCCCTCGTCCTCAATCCCGCTGGTGAACTCCACACCGCGCGCCTCGAGCTCGCCGACAGTCGTCTCGATGTTGTCGCAGTAGAACGAAATGTCGTGAGCGCCGGACGGCTTGCCGTGCTCCCACGTCGCGTCAGCAGGGTGGACTCCCATATCCGCCTCCGGCAGATCGAAGATCAGCCATCCGTCGCCGATGTCGGTGGACGGGAAGCCGAGCTTGTCTCGCAGGAAGGCTCGAAGGGCCTCCGGCTCCGAAGAATAGAACATGGTGTGGACGCCTTTGATCATCGTCTAATCCTTCTATGTGCGTGACGGGCATACGATGATACGGACGGGCAGTTTTCGTTTCTCGCCTCAGGACCGGATGGCATGGGGCAAAGAAGCTCGTAAGCTTCGGCGCTCACTTTCGTACTAAACCGCGTTGTCTGGCAGGGGGTGCCCAGCCGCACAACGCGATGAGACAGTGGGAGAGAGTATAGGGCGTGCCGGCGAGCCAGGACGAAGCAATGAGCGCCTCGGCTCAATAGATCAAGATCATCTGCGGAATACAGATGTTCGACGAGGCGACGAGCAAGGCCACCGAGGTAAGCACGCAACCAATTATGAACCCTGCCAAGTGATACTCTCCCTGAAACGCCCAGATTACACCAATCAGCCATAAAACCCGAACGCCGCACGCGAAGCGCGATGGTGCGCCACGTCTGGGCAGCGGTCCCGTCCCTCTCGCATGACGGACGCCATAGTTGTAGATAAGGTCGAAGGTGTGCACCGGAAAAAGGGCAGCCAACGCCGCAATCGCCGCGAGCGTCCCAAGTGCAGCGGACTACACGGCGATCGTCCCAATCCCCGCCAGTGTCGCACATAGCCCGAACGCCAATCGCAACCAAGAAGCGACTGGCTCAAGGATTTGATTCGGGATGCCATCAATTCCCTGGACATCTACCGATGCCGCGTCGTTGCTGAAAGCTGGTCTTTCATGCGTGTCCTCCTGATGTTTCCCACTCACGATTGGGGCCTACCGACTTCATGACCACCCGCACAGGCCGGTATAGCGGCAACTAAGTTAATAAGACACTGAAGCGCGGACGAAGGAAACCGTCGAGTCCTGTGTCGCCATGGAGCAGCGGGTTGCGGCTGAGGCAAGATGACGTTACCTACTCAGGGCCTCTCGCGCCTCCGCGAGTGCCGGCCGACTCGAGTCTGCTTCCGAAGAGATCTCCAGCAGCGCCTGATAGTGCTCGCGGGCACGAATGTCTAGGTCAGCCGAATGGGCCGAACGCGCGGCCCCCAAAAGGCTGTTGAATCGGCCTGGCCACGTGGCGAGCGAGCCTTCGTACGCCGAGAGCGCCTCTTGGGGACGCTCCAACTCCAGTAGTAGATCACCGAGCGCCTCCTGGGATGGATAGAGTGCTCCCGGTGTGATCGGATGCTTCTGCGTCGCCGCCTCGATCTCCACGGCTTCACGGGCTAGTTCCAGGCCGCGCTCGCTCTGCCCAGCGACGTGGGCACGCCAGGCAGCCAGTACGAGACGGTCGACCTCGATGTACTCCGCGAACCCCTCTTCGCCGGCGGCCCTCGCAGCGTCCCGCAACGCAATCATGCGACCTTCCGCGCGCTCTGCTTCCCCGGCGTCGCCCCCATGCGAGGCGCCCAACCCACGAGCAAACCAACTGAGGGACTCGGCCCACCAGAACCCCTCCCAGGCCACGGAAGCGGGCGTCCCGGGGGTAATCGCCCGGGCCTCGTCCCACGCGCGGCGCTCAATGGCGTAGCGCGCCGGCAGGGAGGCCAGGTGGAACGCGCTGATGAACGTGCCCTGAAACGGCTCTTCCTTTCCCGAGATTTCCGTGACGAGCGCACTCGCCTTGTCGTCCTCGCCCCGCTGTAGATAGGCGTAGACCAAGTAATCGAGCGCGTGAGGATAATGATGCGAAATCCCATCGTCGGCGGGCAACCTCAGCGCAGCGGCAGCGGACCTAAGATTCCATTCGATTACCTCCGGCCAAGCTCCAAGGCGCACGAAAATGTGGGTGGGCATATGGAGCGCATGCGGTACCTCCGGAGCGATGTCGCTATAGCTCCGGACCACCTCGAGTGACTCGCCTGCCCGTGTATCGACATCGTTCGAGTGGATTGTGTAGTAAACGGCCCCGGGGTGTGTCGGCTCGCGCTCGTAGATACCGAGCAGGACCTCAGCCGCACGGCCGTGATGGGCCATCCGGTCTGGCGCGACTTGTCCCGCCGCCAGTTGCGACAACGCGTAGAAGGCGGCCGTTTCGATGTCATCCGGGCGCGTAGCGTAGGCCTGGCTCATCGCTTCACTCCAGCGCTGGATTCGTGTCCACCATTCGGCCGACTCTGGATCGCGGAAGAAGGCTTCAGTGGCGGTCACGAAGTCGGCTTCTCGATCGGTCTCGGTGCCAAGCTCCTGTGCCTTTCTGACCTCCTCCCACCCGCGCAGAAGCGCCTCCGGACCGGGACGCGACGGCCACAATGGTTGAAAGAGCGTCATCGCGATACCCCAGTGGGCCATCCCGCAGTCAGGATCGGTCTCCTCGATCCGCTCGAACGCAGCCCGGGACTCTACATACTGCATGTGATGGAGCAAAGCGATGGCGCCGTCGAAGTCTTCAGACACCTCGTCCAGGCAGGAGACGTCGAAGTGTACGGCCCCGAGCGCGGCTTCGTCGTGCTCGTGAGCTTCCTGTCCTGCATCCGGACCGCCGCAGGCCATCAAGGCAGTTGCAAAGAGCGTTAATGGCAGGAGCGCAGTTGTCCAGGTACGTGAATTGGGGGTTGGCATGGCGTGTTAGGATAGGGTGATCTCCTTGCGGAAGGTAACTTGATATATCCGATCCCGTGCGAACCGCAGCACGGCCAGCCGGCTGGAGAATAGCCTGGTAGGGTCCGGTAGGCGTCCCAGGCGAAACAGCGTGCTTAAACCACGCCATACCGTGCCCCAACGTCGGTAAACGCACCCGCGGCACCGTCGAGGTGCTCGCGAGTGTGGGCAGCCGAAACCCGCACACGGATACGAGCCTCGCCCTTCGGGACGAAGGGGAAGCCGAAGCCGATCACGCATATGCCCTCGGCGAAGAGGTCGCGGGCCAGATCCTCGTTATGTCCGGACGCTTGGCTTGGCAGTGGATGTCTCGTGCAGATCCCGACCTTGTTAAACCCGCACTGAGAACGAATACCGGGCGACACAATTTGTCCACCGTTCAAGCTCCGAACGAGCCACTCCACGTTCGAAGCCTTCTTGAGTCACATGCTCTAGATTGTCAATGAACTCCTCCCAGGCCTCGTCAACAATCGGTTCCTTGATCGTCGCAAACACATCCTCCCACTGTAGGGGTTTGTCGCTGGCTCCGGGTTCATCAAACGGTTCGTCGAGCCGGGACAGGAATGTCATCGCCTCTCTGGTTGCGCTCGTCACGACAGCGAGGAGGAGCAGGGCCACTTGATACTCGCCGGGTTTTTCTTTCTTGCCCTCGAATTGCTCCGTTTCTTCTGCTGATTCCAGGCCCGCCCGCATCAGCCGATAGGTGTTGACGAAACGTTTCACTGTCCGCGGTGTGCTGAACAGTGGCCAGAGCCTTTGGATGTCCTCTTGTTCCCAATCGGTGAACTCGAGTTGGGCGGGGCTGATGAGACGGCAGGGTTCCTCCGGCGGCTCGAGTTTGGTCACCTTAGGAGGCTGTTGAAATAAGTCATGCGGCCTACGACAGAGCACGAAATTCAACAGACTCATAGGGAATCGTGAGTCTGAAGTACCAAATTCCAAACTCCAAATCACAAAGGGTGCTTCATGAGACCGCTTGGAATTTGACACTTGGAATTTGGTACTTGGGAGGCTGTTGAACTACATCATCCGATCCGGCGAGAGAGCACGTTTTTCAACAGCCTCCTATGCGGTTGCCTGGGACACGATGATGCGGATGGGTAGCCTTTGTTTCCCACCTCAAGGCCAGATGATCTGGGGCAATTGAACTCGTGCGCTTCGGCGTTCACTTCCGTGCCAGGCCGCGTGCGCCCTCCGGCTAGCGCGCCCGCTGTCGCGCCAGCGCGTGGGCGAGGAACACGACGGCAGCCATCCCCGCGGCGTTGATGAGGCCCACGAGGATTGCCGAAATAAAGAAAAAACCACTGTCGCCGCTGGCCGTCTCCCCGCCGAACAGGTGGTAGAACGTGTGGACGACTTCGGCCCCGATGCCAGCAACGAGCGCACCGGCCACCAGCGCTCCGAGTTGCGTTCGTAGCGGCGCCTCGCGCGTGCTCCACAGCGCTACGGCGATTCCAAGCCCAGAGACGAACATCACGGCTGAATTTCCCAGCACGGCTAGAATGAGGAGCACAGTTAGCCCCAGCGAGACGACGATCAGCTTCATGCCGGCAGTATAACCCGCATCGAGTCTCGGCCTCGCTGCACGGGTGCGTTGCGTGAAGCGACGGGAGAGGGTACAGACTGGGCAGACAGGTAACATTTCCGGCCGAGTTGATGCGTGACATCACTCCTTGCACGGTTGCATTCTCTCTTCGAGGTCGCCCTGCCCGAGGAGCCTGTCTCATGCTCGAACGAGTCCGATTCGTTGTTCTAAACGCCGAGGGCCTCAACTTCGTCACTGAAACTCACAGAGCTCTCCGCCTCATGAGCAGGCGAGCCCATCGAGGAACCAGCATCGGGCGAACGGGGAGGTCTTGAAAAATTGAGCAGGTGGTCTGCGACGATGCGCTGCCCGGCATTGGCCGCATTGACCCCGCCACGTGTGAGACGGTCGCGCGTCCACATCAGGCCGTCCTGCCGCTGCGCTTACCGTACTCGCCGTGCACGGCAAGGATCGTCCTGACGAAGTCCCAGACTGAAACTTCGCTGGACAGCCGTCGGGCCGCGCCTTCGACCGAGGGTGAAGGGGCGATCTGAATCTGACTATCCATCGAAGCCTTGAGGTAATCTACCGGAAGCTCTCCAGCCACGTCTGGGTGTCAGGGTGGGCGACAAAGACGTCGAGTGCACCCTGGATCTTCTGGTCGTGGTCGGTGACCAGGTCAAGTCCATCGATGATTTGGAAGAGCTGGTCGAGGAGGTCGGCCGGCGTGGGATCGCTCTCGGCTTCGACCTGGCCGAAACCAAGACGCGCGGTGCGGTCGAGGTAGGCGAGCCACGTGGCCTTGGACGTGATTGAGCCGTTAAGTCCGAGGTTGTCGAGCACCTCAGCGATGGCGCCGGAAGTCTGGTTACCCCAGATCCCGTCAACGAGGACGGGATGGTCGTGGATGGTGGTGAGGCCCGCCTGGAGGTACAGCACACGCGATCGGGAGCCCTTCGAGAACCCCACGGAGACGCCGAGATCCATGTGGAGGTGGTCGTGGTGCGCGGCGTTGTAGAGGTAGTTGAGGACAATGCCGAAGTGGCGACGGAAGACCGATTCGACGGCGAGGTAGAACTTCGTATCGGTCAGGTAAAAGTCGGTGACGAAGGTGCGGTCGGCCCAGAAGATGGCGTCCACATCCACTGCCTGGCCCTTGCCGTGCTGGCCGCGCTTGTTCACGAAGGTACCCGCGCTCGTCAGCACCTCGGGGCGGCCGAGTGGGCACATGTCGACGAGTTCTTCGAGGGCGGCGGTGAAGGTGTCGCGGAGTTTCCCCGTGGAGAAGAAAGTGTGCTTCTTGCCGCGAGAGCCGTACGCGGCGACCGGTGGGCGAGCGTAGTGCAGGTCGACGCCGGCTAGGCTATCGAAGGAGGCTTCATTGTGAGCGGGCATGGCGATCAAGGTTAGAAGGTTACACCCCTATAGACACTCGAGCTGGGTCCGATATAACCTCGTTCACCAAAAAAACAGGCTGGATGCCTGTAGCCACGCCTACACCACGCTGTGATGCCGTCCGACAGAGGTAAACGCCGCCACAGCACGGTCGAGATGAATCCGCGTGTGAGCAGCAGAAACCTGAACCCGAATGCGCGCTTCGCCCTTCGGCACGACCGGGAAGCTGAACCCGATTACGTAGATGCCCTCAGCGAGAAGGTCGCGGGCTACGTTCTGTGCAAGTTTGGCATCGTACAGCATGATGGGCACGATGGGGTGCTCGCCCGGCCTGATGTCGAACCGGGCGGCCGTCATCTGCTCACGGAAGTAGCGCGTGTTCTCGTTGAGACGATCGCGGAGTTCCGCGGTGCTGTCGAGCATGTCGAGCACCTTGAGCGAGGTGTACACGATGGCCGGGGCCACGGAGTTGGAGAACAGGTAGGGCCGTGAGCGCTGGCGGAGCAGGTCGACGATCTCCTGCGAGGCCACTGTAAAGCCGCCCGAAGCGCCGCCCAGCGCCTTTCCGAGTGTGGACGTGATGATATCCACCTTGGCGAGGACTCCGCGATACTCAGCCGCGCCCCTTCCCGTCGGCCCGAAAAAGCCCGTGGCGTGGCATTCGTCTACATGGACGATGGCGTTGTATTTCTCCGCCAAAACGCATATTTCGTCGAGCTTCGCCACGTCGCCGTCCATTGAGAAGACCCCGTCGGTGGTGATACAGCGGATCCGGGCGTCCTGCGATTCCTGCAGGCAGCGCTCCAGATCTGCCATGTCGGCGTGGGCCAACCGGAAGCGTTTTGCCTTGCACAGCCGCACGCCGTCGATGATGGAGGCGTGGTTGAGGGCATCCGAGATGATGGCGTCCTCCGGGCCCAGTAGTGTTTCAAACAGACCCGCATTCGCGTCGAAACAGGCCGCGTAGAGGATGGCGTCGTTCTTGCCGTGGAAGTCCGCTAGCCGCCTTTCCAGCTCCTTGTGGATGGTCTGAGTCCCGCAAATAAACCGCACGGACGAGAGCCCGAAGCCATACTTCGCCACACCCTCCTGCGCCGCTGCGATCAAATCCGGGTGGTTGGCCAGGCCAAGGTAGTTGTTCGCGCAGAAATTGATGACCTCCTGCGTCGATCCGTTCTCCGCGACCACAATGTCGGCGTCCTGCTGCGAAGCGATAACACGCTCCTCCTTATAAAGGCCCGCCTCGCGGATTTCGGCGAGGGTTTCGGCGTAGATGGCGTTGGCGTGGGGCATGAGGCTGATTACGTGAAATCGTGATTACGTGAGGTTGAATATGCTGCTCAACTGTACGGCTGGTGGCACATGCGATCAGTCGTGTGGCTCGCATGTGATATAGGTCCACGAGGCCCCGAACTCGAACGCACCACCGAATACACGGTCCATGGCACGTTGCATCAGGGCCAGCCGGTCTTGAGCCACGGCGTCAACGATGGGAGAACCGGTGATTTTTTCGGCTCCGCCTACCCATCCCAGCACGCCTTCGTCGTAAACACTCAGGAACTCGATCCATTCATCTACCCGTGCCGGAATCCGTCGCCGTTGCACCGAGCAAATTTCAAAACCTGCGTCCCGCAACACGTCAAGATAGTAGTCGAGAGGCCGCACAGGTAGGAAATAGCGGCGCCTTAGCGCATCGTGCGCTGACATGTGATCCGCGTCATCCAAAGCGGCCCGGTACTGAACATAATCTTCGTCCTCCCGGACGATTTTCTTTGCCGCCTCGTGGATCGCCTCCACGGTCTCATCAATGATCCACTCATCGTCGGGCATCTCGGGATTCCGGATGTTTCCGGACTGGACGAACACGCGTCCCGTCGGGCGGATGATCTTCCTCCACGAACAGAGGGTTTCCTCCAGATCGTAGTACAGATGGATGGCGTTGCTGGAAATGAGGCCGTCAACTCCCCGTTCGAGAAGATCTTCGCCCAGCACCTCGTGTACCTGCTCCAACCGCTTCAGGTCTTTGAGATAGCGAATCTGCCGGAAACCGATGCGCTTTTCGTCACGAAACTTCTCCAGTGCCAGGCGAAGGAACTTGGGAGACGAGTCAACAATGACGATGCCGAGGTCTTTGTTGCCGACCCGGTCGAGCAGGCGCTTTGCCAGGATCCCGGTTCCACCCGAGTAATCGACCAGAACATCACCACGCCGGACAAACTCGCCGACCTGCTCAACCGTCTGGTCGAGGTTGGTGTACCATCCGTGCTGCTCTACGGTGTCGTACTGAAGGGCTAAGGCTTCAAGCGGTTTCGTGGTCCACGGAGCATCGGGGATGCGGTTGTAAGAGGACCACTGGAAGGTGCTTGGCATCAACGAAAGTTCTGGAAGCGAAGGTTCTGGAGCAGTTAGCATTTCGGAGGAGCTCTAAAGTCGATGCGCTAATCGGCTTTCACCCATCGTACCGATCATGCGCCGCCGTGTAGTCGTCCACGATGGTGCGGAGGAACGCCTCAGGAGGCATGTGGATGGGTTCGATGCTGAGGCGGTTCTCCACGGCGGTTTTGGCGCGGCGAGCAAGGTTCTGCGTGGCACGGGATTTCTTCTCCAGCCGCAGCTTTACGATTACGGCGCGGAGCGTGCGGATGTCGGCGTCGGCGAGGCGCTCGGCTTCGGGGAAGGAGGGTACGTAGTCCGAAGCCAGCTTCCGGTAATGGACCTCGCTCAGTTTCACCCGGCGGTGAATGCGTACCACGGTCGTGCCTGCCGCCACATCACCCAGGCGCTGCGCACTCTTTGTTACCGCCACGGCAATGATTGCTACCGTACCCGAGGAGAACGTCACATCCACCAAGCGGAGTAGCCAGCGGAGGAGGTACTGGCCGAGCGTTGGCTGAGCGCCGTCGAGCCGGGCCACGCGGATTTTCAGAACCATCTTGCCGGGCGAGCGCCCCTCAAAGAACACCTCCCAGAGTAGGTGGTAGAGGATGACGGGCAGAAACAAGACGACGAACACCGTCGTCGCGCCGTTGCCGCCGATCTCCAGCCGGCCCATGATCTGGAAGACGAAGTACATGTAGGCCAGGATGATCAGGCCGTCGATGAGCCACGCCAGGATGCGGTAGCCGAGACCCGCCGTGGCGAAGGCGAGGTCTACGTTCTGGGCGGTTTGGACGCGGAGGGGATCCAAGAAAGTGAAAAGGGTGAAGGGAAAAGGGAAAAGGGAGAAGTGAAAAGTAAAGTCGACGCGGTGGTGCGTCTCCAGGAAGGATGAACGGTGAACGATGAAGAGTGAAGGGAAATGTAGAGACGACCCGGTGGGGCGTTTCCAGGAAGGATGAACGGTGAACGATGAAGGGTGAAGGGAAATGTAGAGACGACCCGGTGGGGCGTCTCCTGAAGGCTGGACGCGGACGGAAAAGCTACGATCGCGGATGACGCGAGGGCGTTCGGTACCCGTAGTTTCGCCCCCGAAGTCCGAAGTCCGAAGTCCGAAGTCCGAAGCCCGAAGCCCGAAGCCCGAAGCCCACGCATGCGCGAAGCCGTCTTTGTCCGCCGCCACGCCGACGACTGGGAGGCGTTCGAGAAGCGCCTCGATGCCGACGAGGGCGTGAACCCGGACGAGATGGCCGAGGGCTACGTGCGCGCCACTGACGATCTTGCCTACGCGCGAACGTTCTACCCCGGCTCGGCGACTGCCGCGTACCTCAACGGGCTGGCGGGTGAGGTCCACCATAAGATCTACCGCAACCGCCGCGAGGAGCGCGGGAGACTGCTGAGGTTCTGGACGGAAGAAATTCCCCGCACCGTTTACGCCGAGCGCCGGGCGCTCTTCTGGGCGTTTGCCACTTTCGTCATCTCGGTGGCCATCGGGGCCATCTCGGCGGCGTCGGACGACTTCTTCGTGCGCCTCATTCTCGGCGACGGCTACGTCAACATGACGCTGGTGAACATTGAGGACGGCGACCCGATGCGCGTTTATAAAGAGATGTACCAGGTGGATATGTTCTCGATGATCGCCCTGAACAACATCATGGTGTCGTTTCTGACGTTCATCGGGTTGTTTCGGTATCCGGGCCTGGTGCTTCCGGCGTTCTCGTTCGGCTCGGCCTACCATCTCTTCAACAACGGCGTCATGGTGGGCTCCTTCCAGTACTTCTTCTTCGAGCAGGGTGTGTTCTGGGAGTCCGTGCGGACTATCTGGATCCACGGTACGCTGGAGATCTCGGCCATCATCATCGCAGGCGGAGCCGGGCTGGCGATGGGCAACTCGCTGCTCTTTCCGGGGACGTACCCGCGTCTCGTGTCCTTCCGCCGCGGCGCAATTCGCGGGTTGAAGATAGTCATCGGGCTCATTCCCATTTTCGTCGCGGCGGCGCTGCTGGAGGGCTTCGTGACGCGCTACACCGAGATGCCTGTGGCCCTCAGCGTCCTGATTATTTTAGGGTCGCTGACGTTCATCTTGTGGTACTTCGTGTGGCTGCCGCGCGCCGTCCACCTTCGTGACAGCGAAGTCTCCGTGCCCGCCCCTAAACATATCGACACCCCCTCCCCGCCTGCGGCGGGGAGCCCCCTGAAGGGTGCGGTTTCTAAAACTCCTCCCTTTGAGGGAAGTGCCGAGCTTGCGAGGCGGAGCGTGTTACCGTGAATCATCTCGATCCTTCTCGCCGGTTCAACCCCACACGCCGCCTACGGGACGGACAGCCATCTCCGCCATCCGGCGGGGACAGGCTCTGAAGGGGGCGGCTAACCGAAACTGTGCCCCACACGCATGACTGACGATTTCTCTACTTCCGGCAGCCTGCTCAACGACCCCGCATCGTCCGACGACCTCGGTGAAATCCGCTTCCGCCGCCAGCGCGACGTGGGTGACATCATTAACGTCACCTTCCGGTTCCTGCGTGACAACCTGCGCGAGATCGCGGTCGGGATGCTCTACATCGTGGGCCCGGTAGCGCTGCTGGCCGCCGTGCTGTCGTTCTTCGTGCAGAGCCAGATGCAGGCCTCCATGTTCGACTTCACGAACATCGAGAACAATCCGTTCGAGATCTACAGCTCAATTTTTACGCCTGCGTACTTCGGCTACATTTTGCTGTTGATGGTTGTGTTGATCCTCGTCACTTCGGTGGTGCTTGGTTACATCAGTTTGTACCGCGAGGGCCGCGCCGGGGAGATCGCGCCCAGTCTCTTGTGGGCAGAGGCCAGTCACATGATTGGGCCGATTATCGCCCTTTTCTTGCTCGTAGGGCTGTTTGCGACCCTGAGTTTCGTGGTGTGGATCGTCCCGTGCCTCGGTGCCATCGCGTGGCTGGCGGCGGTGGTCTACCTCTTCCCATCGCTCTCGATGGCCACCGTCTCGCGGGTGCTGGACGAGGATTCCGCGATGGGCGCTCTCAAACGACCGTACCAACTCGTGAAAGGGCAGTGGGGGATGTCCTTCGGGACGATGGCGATTGCGGTGATAGCGTTCATGGCCATCGCCACACTGCTCTCGGTTCCGGGGGCCGTCGTAGGCTTTGGCTCTGCGATGGGGTCGCTGACGGGCGACGATCCTGGAGGCGGCAGTAGAGTTCTTCTGGCCATCGGTTCGTTGCTCAGCACCCTCACCTACCTTGGTTACACAATCCCCCTCGTGGCCGGGGCCTTCCTCTACTTCAACCTGATCGAGCGAAAGGAGGGAGCCGGGTTGTTTGCGGATATCGACTTGATTGATTCGGCGCCCACCGTGGTTGAAGAGCCCGATGATCTGGAGCTCCGCGGGCCGTCGCCTCCAGGGCCCGATCCCGGAGCGCGCGATAGTGGT
Source organism: Bacteroidota bacterium (assembly GCA_022561755.1). Taxonomy (GTDB): domain Bacteria; phylum Bacteroidota; class Rhodothermia; order Rhodothermales; family Rubricoccaceae; genus JAHEJB01. The sequence continues at coordinate 31,683 of JADFQN010000004.1, read as the reverse complement.
TTTCGGGATGGCGGTTTTCGGCACGGCGGATTCCGTGGCGGAGGATTCGATGAGGGTCAGGGCTCGTGAGGAGACGGTTGCTCCGACTCGGCATACTGGCCGGACTTTGTTTGTTGGGAGGCGCAGTCCGTGCGCAGGACGGCGTGAAGGTCTCGGTGCCGCCCATTCCGGAAATGGAGAAGGAGAAGCTGGGCGTTGTGGATTCGCCGGGCGCGGCGGTTGAGGCCGATATCTACGGCGTAGATAACACTGGTGAGGCGGTGACGTACGACGATCCTCTGGTGTACGACGATACGTACGCCGCTCATCACGACACGAGTGCCGTGGCGGCAAGGGCGATTCCCCAGGCTGCGCTCGAAGACTTCCGGAACAACCCCAACTACCGGTACGACCGAGTAGAAACAGGTGGACCGACGCTCTGGGAACTGTTCTGGCGGTGGGTAGACGACGTTCTCTTTCGCCCCCTTCGCGAGAACACGTCCAAACAGTTTTGGTCATGGTTCTGGCTGCTGGCGGGCATCCTCGCCCTCGCCTTTGTCATCTCAAAGGCCCTGCGGGCCGATTCCGGCTGGTTCTTCCGCAAGAAGGAGGACGCGGTGGAACCCGAGGGCCTCGTGCTCCTCGACACGGAGGACATCGAAACCATCGATCTGGATGCGGTGCTGGAGGCCGCCCTACGCGACCGCCGCTACCGCGACGCTGCTCGCTACCAGTACCTCCGCGCTCTGCAGGCACTCACTGAGCAGGGACTCATCGACTGGGACAAACACAAAACCAACCGCGAGTATCTCGCCGAGGTGAGGCGCGCGGATAGGCCGGGGCTGAGCGGGCCGTTCGCCGACATCACGCGCCTGTTCGAGTGGATCTGGTACGGCGAGTTCCCCGTGGACGAGCAACGCTTCTCGCTCGTGCGCGCTCGCTTCGATCTGTTTTCCGAGGCCCTCCGGGGAGTGCGCGAATGAGGCTGTTGAAATACCTCATCCTGTCTGCGACGGCACCTCTCGGCCGATCTCTTCGTTGCGAGATGCTCGCCGAATCACCGATTCGACTACGATCTCGCGCCTCGATCTCGACCGAGATCCACTCGTCTCGGCGACGGAGCAGATATTTCAACAGCCTCCTATGAAAGCGAAGCTGCCCCTCATCATAATCGGCGTTCTGGCCGTGGTCTTTGTGATTCTGTTGTCTGTGCAGCCACGTCCGGTTGACTGGCGGCCGGACCTCCGAAGGGATTCCGACAACGCGCTGGGGGCCGAAATCCTTGCCGAGTTGCTTCCTCAGTGGCTGGCGGATGCGAGTGGCGAAGAGGTTGAACTGACGCCCATCCTGGATCCCCCGTTCATCCACCTGGAGGACGAATCGTTGGAGGGCACGACATATTTATTTCTCACCAACGACTTCAGTCCGGACGAGGCCGAAACCTTGCGGTTGTACGAATACGCGGAGCGCGGCAACACCGTATTCATAGCTTCGCAGCGCATCACGGGCGCGCTGGCGGATACGCTGGGTATACCCGCCGACTCTGTGGGTACATCGGTTGGCGGTCTCGACTATCGCTACCGGAGTTTCTTGGGAGGAGGCGACAGCACGTTGCACCTTGTTACTCCGGCGTTAGCAAAGGACGAGGGCTATGCGTTCTCCTACGAGGTCGGCCACTGGGTGATGGAGGGCCTTGACACGACGCGGACGACGGTGCTCGGTACAAGTTTGTCGGGCGAGCCCACGCTCGTGCGGATTGAAGCGGGGCGGGGTGCGTTCCTGATTTCCTCCACGCCCTACGCGTTCGGGAACGCCGCGTTCACAGGGGATGGCGAGGGGGCCGAATACGTAGCGGGCGTGCTGGGTTACCTGCCGTCGCAGCCTGTTTTCTGGGATACCTACTACAAGCCGTTCGCCGGCCAGGCGCAGACGCCGTTGCGCTACATCCTCCGCGAACCGCCGCTGAAGTGGGCGCTTCGGCTCATGCTGCTGGGCGTGTTGTTGTTCATTGTTTTTCGAGGCCGCCGGTGGCAGCGCCCCGTGCCCGTCGTGGCAGCGCCTGTCAATGCTCTCCTCGATTTTGTGCGAACGGTCGGCCGGCTGTACTTCCAGCACGCCGACCACTCGGCGCTCGTGGACCGGAAGCTCCGCTACTTCTTCGACCGCATCCGGACGAAACTGGGGCTCACGGACGTCGACCTCTCCGAGGAAACCGAGCGCCGCGTGGCCGCGCGTACCAGCCTCTCCGACGAACACATCGCAAGCCTCTTCGCCCGCTTCCGGAGACTGCGCCGCTCGCGCGTCGTCAAACCCGAGCACCTCGTTGAACTCGACCGCTCGCTGGATCGGTTCTATGAGGCCGTGGGGAGATGAAAGCTTGTTTAGCATGCCACCCCCTATCTCGCACCGCTCAAGGCGGCGCTCGATTTGTCCCCCCTGGCTTTCTCTCACCAACTAGGGAGGTTGTCACGACTTACCATTCTTTCGCTTTGGCGATCTTCATGGTCACTACTTCTTTCCTCGCTGCCTCGGTGGCGAGTCAACCTCTTGAACAGGACGGCATTTCACAGGAAGAGCTCGACGCCTTTGTTGCCGAGTGCGCAATCAGCGGCCAGGGAGCTTTTGAAGTTGAACCATTCCTCACAAATGAAGGCCAACCTCGTTTGCGCCTTTCCACAAGCTCCCCAGGTGTAGCGGCAGCTATGTCGTGCTTCTCGGACTCCGGAGCTCAATCTCTGACGTTCGAGTACAAGGCAACACTTTCAACGAGTGCAACAGGTCGTCTGAAAATTTTCCATCCAGGTCCGGATGCGTGTATTGCTGACCGGGACATCGCAACTACAAACGATGTCTGGGTATCAATCACTCATCCTGTACCATGCGCAGAAGGTAGGGAAGTCGGATTTCTGCTTCTACACGGCGATCAGCCAGGTTCTAACGAGGTGACCTTTAACCTGGACTCCTTCGAGGAGTTCTGGGACTTATTCAAAGGAACCACGGCAACGCCTATCGAAGCTGGACCAGCGGAGCTGCCGGATAGCGCAACGCTTCTCCCGGCATACCCAAACCCGTTCAACCCGAGCACGACCATTCGCTATGCGGTGGAAGTGCCTGGAAGAATTTCGATTACTGTCTACGATGCGCTCGGCCGTAAGGTCGCTACGCTCGTGGATGAGGTGGTCACCGCTGGGGAGCACTCGGTCGTATTCGACGCTGCGGACTTGCCGTCTGGTGTCAACCTCGTCCGCCTTGTTGCGAAAGGGGTAGCTGACGCTCAACGCGTTACACTACTACGTTGAGTCGGTTGAGAGAAAAGCCAAGGGGGATAGTTTCCGAAGCGTAGCAGAGGAAACATCAGGTGAACGAGCAGGATGCAACTCATAGCGATTCTCATAATCCGATCAGTCTACAGTTGTCCACCTGCCTCCCCGATTCTTCCCGATCTTCTGACTCTCGCCACCCAATCAACCTGATGACCGAACTCCCCGAAAACAATCCTCAGCCAACGCCGGCAACGCAACCGGCCGCTGCACAACCCGACGGCGTCGCACAGCAGGACACAACCGCGCCCATCTTCCAGCCGCGAACCGACCTTTCAGGTCTGGCAGCCTCGGTTGATGCCCTCCGAAGTGAAGTCGCCAAGCTGATTGTGGGGCAGTACGGCTTTGTGGACGAGTTGATCGCCGCGCTGCTTGCGGGCGGTCACGTGCTCATAGAAGGCGTGCCGGGCGTTGCCAAAACGCTCACGGCCAAGCTGATGGCAAAGGCTACGGGGCTGCCCTTCAGCCGCATCCAGTTTACGCCCGACCTCATGCCGTCGGACGTGATCGGCACGAACGTATTCAGCCCCAAAACCGGCGAGTTCGAGTTCCATCGCGGCCCCATATTCTCATCCGCCATCCTCATCGACGAAATCAACCGCGCCCCCGCCAAGACGCAGGCCGCGCTGTTCGAGGTGATGGAGGAGCACCAGATCACCGTAGACGGCGTCACCTATAAAATGGACGAGCCGTTCATCGTGTTCGCCACGCAGAACCCGATTGACCACGAGGGCACGTACCGCCTCCCCGAAGCCCAGCTCGATCGTTTCCTGTTTAAGGTGCGTGTCGGCTATCCATCGCTGGCGGAGGAGGAGCAGATCCTCGAGCGCTTTCAGGGCCACGGCGGCTTCGTGGACATAGACAAGGTGGTGCCCGTGCTGGACGCCGCGCGGATCCGTGAGGCGCAGGCCGCCGTCCGCAGCGTGCGCGTGGAACCGAAGATATCCAGCTACGTGGCTCAGATTGTCGCAGCTACGCGGACGCACCCGGCGCTGTACCTCGGCGGCAGTCCACGTGCGTCGCTGGCCATCCTTATCGGCGCCAAGGCCGTTGCCGCAATGAGCGGCCGCGACTTCGCCACGCCCGAAGACGTGCGAGCTGTCGTGGCTCCGGCGCTCCGCCACCGCATCATCCTCACACCCGAGAAAGAGGTCGAGGGCATCCGCCCCGGCACCGTCCTCAAGCGGATTGTGGAGGAGATAGAAGTGCCTCGCTGACGCTGAGTGTGAGCGTGTGGGAGTGTGGGCGTGTTCGCTCTTTTTCCCATACCTCCCCACACCCATACTCCCAACCGCAATAATGATCGCCTTCCTCAAGTCCCTCTACCTCACCAAACGCTTCTTCGCCATCCTCGTGGCGCTGATCGTGCTGTGCGTGGCAGGGTATTATTGGGCGCCGCTTTTTCTAGTGGCGCGGATCGGTGCGGCGGTTCTGGTAGCCACAATGCTGGCCGACGGCGTACTCCTCTGGTGGACGAGGAAAGGGAAGAGCGGGGGGCTGGAGGCAGAGCGCAACGTCCCGCCGCAGCTCTCCAACGGCGACCTCAACGTGATTGCCCTACAGGTCAGAAACCGGTATGCCTTCAAGGTGAAGGCGCGCGTGATCGACGAGGTGCCGGTGCAGTTTCAGGTGCGCGACAACGGGTTCGTCGTCCCGATGGCGCCGGGCGAGGAGAAGACACTTCGCTACACCCTCCGCCCGACCGAACGCGGCGCGTACGCCTTCGGCCACGTCAACCTGTTTGCGGAATCACCGCTGGGGCTGCTTCTGAGGAGGTTCAGGACCGGCGCGGAGGTCGAGGCGGCTGTGTATCCGTCCATCATCCAGATGCATCGCTACGCGTTCCTCGCCACTACCAACCGACTGGAAGAGGTCGGCGTCAAGAAGATCCGGCGGCTCGGCCACACGATGGAGTTCGACCAGATCCGGGAGTACGTGCCTGGAGACGACCGGCGTAGTGTCAACTGGAAGGCCACGGCGCGGCGCGGCGGCCGGCTGATGGTCAACCAGTACGAGGAAGAGCGCTCGCAGCCCATCTACGCAGTCCTCGACATGGGCCGCACGATGCGCTCACCGTTCGACGGCCTTACCCTCCTCGACCATTCGATCAACGCGGCGCTGGTGCTGCTGAATATTGCCCTGCTGAAATCCGACAAGGCTGGGCTCGTGGCGTTCAACGAGGAGATCCAGGCCGTCTTGCCCGCGGATCGGCGTCGCTCGCAACTTTCACGGCTGCTGGAGGCCCTCTACAAGCTGGAGACCGGCTTCCGCGATCCCTCGTACGAGGCGCTCCTCGCCACGACCGTGCGCTCCCTTCGCAAGCGAGGTCTCATGCTGCTGTTCACCAACTTCGAGACCCGCAGCGGGCTCAAGCGGCAAATGCCTTACCTCCGCCGAATTGCCCGGATGCACCGCCTCGTCGTCGTTTTCTTTGAGAACACGGGCTTGCGCGAACTGCTCGAGCAGCAGGCCGAGCGGGTAGAGGACGTGTATGTGAAAGCCTTTGCGGAAGGCCTCGCCGTTGAGAAGCGGGAGATTGCCCGCGAGCTGGAGCGTAACGGCATCGGGGCGCTGCTAACCAAGCCCGAAACCCTCACGGTGGATGCTATCAACAAGTACCTGGAGATAAAGGCGCGGGGGATGATCTAGGACGGTGGGTGAGCGAGCGAGAAGAAGATTCTGTATAGGTTCCGACCCTTATTGGGCACTCAGCGGGCTATATTTTGTCGTCAATCTCCATTTGCACGCTACGAGATAGCGATTCTGTCGTGCTAAAGACATTCATTCTGGTCGGTTCGCTCGTTCTTGCCGGGCTTACGGCAATTCCCCGGGTCCTGTTTGCGCAATCCACCGAACATAAGCTGACTGCCAGCGACAGTACGGGAGGCTTCGGGTACAGTGTTTCGGTCTCCGGAGATGTTGCCGTTGTCGGTGCGGATTTCGACAATCACCGTACAGGGGCCGCATACGTGTTCCGCTGGAACGGAAATGTGTGGGAAGAGGAGCAGAAGTTGATGGCAAGCGACGCAGCCTCTCATGGTTTTTTCGGGTTCAGCGTGTCGATCTCAGGAGATGTGGTCCTCGTGGGGGCTTGGGGTGATAACGATAACGGTAAATATAGCGGGGCGGCGTACATCTTTCGCGACGTCAGCGGGGCGTGGGAGGAAGAGCAGAAGCTGACGGCGAGCGATGGCGCATTACTTGATGTATTCGGGATAAGTGTTTCGGTCTCTGGGGATGTTGCCGTTGTCGGGGCGTATCGAGACGACGACAGTGGCCCTGATACAGGTTCGGCATACGTTTTCCGCTGGAATGGCGAGGATTGGATAGAGGAGCATGAGCTGTTGGCGAGTGATCGCGATCTAGCGGATCAGTTAGGATGGAGTGTCTCAGTCGCCGGGAATGTTGCTGTTGCTGGGGCACACTTTGACGACGACAATGGCAGTAACAGTGGGTCGGCATACGTCTTTCGCTGGAACGGCGTGACGTGGGAGGAAGAGCAGAAGCTGATAGCGAGCGACGGCTCAGCATGGGACCAGTTCGGCCAGAGTGTCTCCGTTTACGACGATATCGTTGTTGTAGGAGCTTCCGGCGACGACGAGTACAGTGGTTCAGTGTACGTCTTTCGTTGGAACGGCATGAAGTGGCAGGAAGAGCAGAAGCTGATAGCGAGTGATGGCGTCGAGGGTGACCAATTCGGTCACAGTGTCTCGGTCTCCGGCAATGTTCTCCTTGTGGGTGCGCGTAGTGAGGACGACAATGGCAGCGGCAGCGGCTCTGCGTATGTTTTTCGCTGGAATGGTGTGATGTGGGTAGAGGAGCAAAAGCTGGTGGCGAGCGACGGCGCCGAGCTTGATGGATTTGGGACTACCGTTTCGATGTCAGGGAATGTTGCTCTCGTCGGAGCGCCTGGTGATTACGATAAACGTACTGGCGGTGGATCGGCTTATGTGTACGAAGGGATCACGGTAGACATCGAAGAGCCGGTAGACGACCTGCCTGCTCAAGCAGTTTTGGCCGCTGCTTACCCGAACCCTTCCAGCGATCAAACAACCATCGAGTTCGTGGTTCCGGAGCGGAGCCACGTGGCGCTGCGGATTTACGACCTGTTGGGACGCGAGGTGCGCGTTCTATGCGCGAGGGAGATGGCGGCTGGAAAACATGAAGTTGCGTTCGACGCGGGACGCCTCGCTCCCGGCGTCTATGTCCTCCGGCTGGAGGCCGGCTCTTCTATTGCTACGCAGCGGCTGACGGTGATCAGGTAGCCAAAGTTTTACTACTCACACCGGCTGCGTAAACAACTCCGGGTTCCGCCCCTGAATCCCCTCGAAGTGCCCGGCGATCACAGCGAGGTCGTGGTTCACGTCGTCTGTTAGATCGACAGTAGCTATGGGGCCGATGGTCTTCCTGCCGAAGTCGAGCGCCACGAGGACAACCGGCACGTTGGCGCCGCGGCCAATGTGGTGGAAGCCGGTCTTCCATCGGTCCATTCTCTTACGCGTTCCTTCCGGCGTGATGCCGAGAACGAACGTGTCGCGTTCGTCAAACGCACTGATGGCTTCGCCGACGAGCCCGTGTGCAGCATCCCGGTTGACGGCGATGCCGCCGAGCTTCCGAATTATCCATCCCAGTGGCAACCGAAACGCCTTATCTTTGACATAGAAGTGTATGTCAAGGTTTAGTCGTAACACCGCTGCCAGACCTATGATAGCGTCCCAGTTCGAAGTGTGTGGAGCGGCCACCATCAGGAACTTCGGGATGTCCGGAAACGCGCCGCTGACCTTCCATCCGAGCACCTTCAGAATGGCACCGCCGAACAATCGCCCGGCCACCGTGCCCCGCGACGGCATTGACGGGGGAAGGGCGGGGAGTTCCATGAAGTCGTAACGGTGTTCGGGCATGGGTGGGTAAACGGGTGGCGGGCGAAAATTACGATGACCACCAATGTCGCCGCAGTGTCATGTATCCCCGGTAGGGGCGAGATATATCTCGCCCGCATCGATTAGGCACTTTCCGGCGCGGCGACATCAGAATCCGGTTAATGGAAAAGCATGAGACGTTGCAGCAGCATGGCGTTCTTCGTGGCACATAGTGGGCGAGATATATCTCGCCCACGACAATATTTGGCCGTCAGAAACAATTCGCGGAGCGGCTTGCCGGATTCGGCGGCAATGCCTACCCTTCGGCCATGCCCGAGACATCCTCCCCTCAAGAGATCATCCGCGTTGCCCTCCCCGACGGTGCGACTGGTGTGGCGCCGCCCGATCTCGTCGTTTCGCGGCCGCCCGTGGAAGACCGCGCGGAGGAGCCCGAGGCGCTGCGGCTCTGCGTGATCGACCTGGGCACGAACTCCTTCCACGGCATCATCGTGGACGCCTTCCCGGACGGTACGTTTGCCATTCTGGACCGCCAGAAGGAAATGGTGAAACTCGGCGAGGGCGAGTTTGCGGAGCACAAGCTCACGGACGCAGCCATGGAGCGGGGCATGGGCGCTCTTCACGCCATCAGGGAGGTGGCTGAGGGCTGGGGCGTAAGCGCCTACCTCGCGTGCGCGACCAGCGCCATCCGCGAAGCCGCCAACGGTGGCGAGTTCATCGACCGGGTCCGGCACGAAACGGGGATCGTCGTGCGGCCCATCGCCGGCGAGACGGAGGCGCACCTAATCTACCTCGCGGTGAGCCAGATTGTGGACCTCTCCGAGCCGTCGCTGCTGGTGGATGTAGGCGGGGGATCGGTCGAGTTCATCGTGGCCGATGCCAAAGGGGCGCACATGCTGGCCTCGTTGCCGCTGGGCGTCCAGCGCCTAACCGAGCAATTCATCACCACCGATCCCGTCAACCGGGCAGAGTTCCGGGCGCTTCGCGACTACCTCCGCGAGCAGCTCAAAGACGTCTTTGCGGAAGCGCGGAAGCACGGGGTGCGGCGGGTGGTGGGTTCGTCGGGTTCGCTGTTGAGTATTGCCGAGGTAACGGCTGCTGCCTACGGCGATGTGGACGCTCCAGTCTTCGACCAGACGTTCGATGCCGGCCACGTCCGCGAAGTGTCGCGGCGCATCATGCTCTCCGACTATGAGAAGAGGCTTGCCACGCCGGGAATCGCCGAGCGCCGTGCCGACCAGATTGTGGCGGGCGCCATCCTGCTGGACGTGATCCTCAAGGACCTCGGCATCGAGCGGTTCATCGTTTCGCCGGATGCGCTACGCGAGGGCATCGTAATCGAGTACGTGGCGCGAGAGCTGAAGTGGATCCGCCGCCTTTCGCCGTTCCGCACGCGCCGAGAGCAGTCTGTCTACGAGTTGGCGCTGCGCCTTCGGTTCGATCAGGTCCATGCCGAGCACGTGGCGAGGATGTCCCTCCAGCTGTTCGATGCCACGTGCGCTCTGCACGGCCGGGGGGAGGAGGAGCGCGAGCTGCTCGAGTTCGCCGCCATCCTGCACGACATCGGCTACGCCATCAGCCGCCGGAATCACCACAAACACGCCCTCTACATCATCCAGGAGGCCGATTTGCAGGGCTTCACTCCCGAGGAAAAGGCCATCGTGGCCAACGTGGCGCGCTACCACCGCGCGGGTGTCCCCAAGCCCACGCACACCGATTTCCAGCGGCTCGGCCCGGGGCCGAAGCAGCTGGTCCTCGAACTCGCCGCGTTCCTTCGCCTGGCCAATGGCCTCGACCGCAGCCACTTCCGCAACGTCACACGCCTCGCGCCGCGCCTGGACGACGACGCCTTCGTCCTCACTCTCTACACCTCCGCCGATCCTTCCCTCGACGTTTGGGCAGCCACGCAAGGGGCGGAGCTCTTCGAGACGGTCTTCAACAAGCCCGTGCGCATCGAGGTGGCGGGCGCCTGATCGGTGAGTTTCCGCAGGCTTTGAGGACCCTCGGCGGGCTCTCAGGTTTTCACGCAAATGCTATGCGCAGTATGTACGTTCAGGGTAATTTCGTGGGTCTGCCCGGGCGCTGTCAAGCTACCCAGTTCGCGCTCTGAACCCGCCGCCGCCGACCTCCTCGCCCGCCCATGCTGGAAACGTTTCTGTTTTTCCTGTTCGCCGTTGTAGCGGTGGTCGGTGCGTTAGGGATGTTGATCGCGCGGAACCCGGTGTCCAGCGCCTTGTGCATGATCATGACGCTGTTCGCGATCGCGTGTCTGTACGTCACGCTCGACGCGGCGTTTATCGGGGTCATTCAAGTACTGATTTACGCGGGCGCCATCATGGTGCTGTTCCTGTTCGTGATCATGCTTCTGAACCTCGAATCGGTGCCGAGGCTGGAGCAACTGGATTGGCGGAAGGTGGCCGCGTTCGTTCTGGGAATCGCGGTGCTGGCGGAGCTCCTCGCGGTGATTTCCCTGCGGCTCGATGTGTTGCCGGAAGCGGTCGCCTCCTCCGAGGCCGCCGAAGCCGCGAGCGCCACCAACATCGGCATCGCGCTGCTCACAGAGCACGCCTTTTCGCTGGAGATGATCGGTGTCCTCCTCCTCGCCGCGACCATCGGCGCCGTGATGCTGGCCAAGAAACGGTTTGTGTAGTGCTTGGTTCTTCGCCCTTCGTGCTTTGCCTTCTATGTCCCCTAACACATCACTAAGAACGAAGCACTAAGCTCCAAGAACGAACGATGCACCTCGCCCTCAACTGGTACCTCTCCCTCAGCGCCATTCTGTTTGTGATCGGGGTGCTCGGAGTGCTGCTTCGGCGCAACGCGATCGTCATTTTCCTGTCCATCGAACTGATGCTGAACGCGGCGAACCTCGCGCTGGTGGCCTTCAGCCAGACGTTCGGCGACGTGAACGGGCAGATCCTCGTCTTTTTTGTGATGAGCGTGGCGGCGGCGGAAGCGGCTGTGGGCCTCGCCATCATCATCGCCCTGTTCCGCAACAGGGAAACGGTCAACGTAAGCGAGATCAATCTGTTTAGGGGCTGACGCCCCGAGGTATTGCGTGTTGCGTATTCCGTAAGGGGTTCTTGCTCACACAATACGCAATACGAACTACGCAATAGCGTTCATGGAAACGTCCGTACTGCTCATCATCGTCCTACCGCTGGCTCTGGCGGCGTTCAACGGGCTGATGGGCTTGTTCGTGCCGGCGTACCGAAAGAACGAGTGGATCATCGGTGGGCTGGGGACGGCGGCGGTGGCGATTCCGTTTGTGCTGGCGGTAAAGCTGTTCCTCGGCTTCCACGGCGAGCCGGAAGTGGTGACGTACTTCACGTGGATGGCGGCGGGCGACCTGCAGATAGAGTTCGCCTACAGGATCGATCAGCTTTCGCTGGTGATGACCCTGATCGTCACGGGCGTCGGCGCGCTGATCCATCTGTACTCCATCGGGTACATGCACGGCGACGCCGGCTACTGGCGGTTCTTCGCGTTCATGAATCTGTTCATCTTCGCGATGCTCAACCTCGTGCTCGCGGAGAACCTGCTCGTGCTGTTCCTCGGTTGGGAGGGCGTTGGGCTGTGCTCGTATCTGCTCATCGGGTTCTGGTACACCGATCTGAAGAACTCGGCGGCAGCAAACAAGGCCTTCATCGTCAACCGCATCGGCGACTTTGCTTTCCTGCTGGCGCTGTTCGTCATCTTCGCGGTCGTTACGGAAAAGATCGACGGGTCGTTCGGCTTCGACTTTACTACGCTCCTCGCACCGGAAACCCTGAACCTCTTCGGAGCCGGTACGCTGCTCGGTGTGGTGCTGCTGTTCTTTGTGGGCGCGACGGGAAAGAGCGCGCAGATTCCGCTGTTTGTGTGGCTCCCGGATGCCATGGCGGGCCCGACACCGGTCTCCGCGCTCATCCACGCCGCCACGATGGTGACGAGCGGATTGTACCTCCTTGCCCGCCTCAGCCCAATGGTGCTGATGGCTCCGGCGGCTATGACGGTGATCGCCGTCGTGGGTGCGCTAACGGCCATCATGGCCGCGACCATCGCCATCACCCAACACGACATCAAGCGGGTGCTCGCGTACTCAACCGTGAGCCAACTGGGCTACATGTTTCTCGCGGTGGGCGTCGGCGCGTATTTCGTGGCCATTTTCCACGTGATGACGCACGCGTTTTTCAAAGCGTGCCTGTTCCTCGGCTCCGGCTCGGTCATCCACGCGATGCACCACGTGGAGCACGAACTGGAGCACAAGGGCGTGCTCGGATCCAACGGAGAGCCAAACGACGATCCGCTGAAAAGGGTGGAACTACCCTACGAAGGCGACTTCGACGCGCAGGACATGCGCACGATGGGAGGTCTTCGGAAGTACATGCCGTGGACGGCGGGCACCTTTCTCGTCGCCACGCTGGCGATTGCCGGAATCCCGCCGCTGGCCGGCTTCTTCTCGAAGGACGAGATCCTCTTCAAAGCTTTTGAGCTGGGCTACAACGGGGAGATGTGGGCCTATTTCGTGTGGATCGTCGGGGTTGTGACGGCAGTGCTGACGGCCATCTACATGACGCGCGCGTACCTCCTCACGTTCGAGGGCAACCCGCGCTGGCCGGATGCGATGGACACGAAGCCACACGAAAGTCCGTGGACGATGACGGCGCCGCTCGTGGTGCTGGCGGCGCTTGCCGTGGTTGGTGGATTTGTTGGTCTGCCTGCCGTGCTTGGAGGCAGCAAGATCCACCACTTCCTCGTCCACGATGGCCGCGGACCCGTTGCCGAGCCGCTGCACGAGCTTCACGTGTCACCTTCCATTGAGTGGGGCCTACTGTTCCTCGGTCTGGCGATTGCGTCCGGCGGCGTGCTGTTCGCATGGTTCGTTATCCGTTGGGGAGCGCGTGGCCCCGAGGCCGACGCGTCGGTCAAGCGCTTCTTCGGCCCGCTCTACGGGACGTTCTCCCGCAAGTACTCCGTGGACCAGTTCTACCAGAAGGTGATCGTCAATCCGGTGGTGAACGGAGCACGCCTCGTCTTTGCCCCCTTCGACGAGAACGCCGTCGACGGCGCCGTCAACGGTGTTGCAAAGATGGTGCAGGGGATGGCGCTTCGTCTGCGCGGTATCCAGACCGGCGTCGTGCAGCATTACGCTCTCGCTTTCGTGCTCGGTGTCGCCGTTGTCCTTGCCTTGATGTTATTCGCGTAGGGGCAACCCGCCGGGTCGCCCTAGGGCGATTCATGAATCGCCCCTACAGTATCAATTGAATGAACGCACTTGCTTCCATTCCGCACCTCGTCTCGCTGGTGATTTTCCTCCCGGCGGCCGGCGCGCTGGTGGCGCTTCTCTTGCCGAGCGACAACGGCGTTAAATGGACGGCGCTGGTGACGATGGTCGTCACCTTTCTGCTGTCGCTGGGCCTGTATGCTGGGTTCGATCCAGCCGTAAGCACGGCCGAGGCGCCGCAGCTCATGGCGAAGGTGAACTGGTTCCCCGGCGTCGACGTGTCGTACTTCGTGGGCGTGGACGGCCTGAACCTGCTGCTGGTGATGCTCACCACGCTCCTCGGGCCGATCGTCATCCTCTCGTCGTGGACGTACATCGGCAAGCAGATCAAGGGGTACTACACGCTGATGCTACTGCTTCAGACTGGCGTGCTGGGCGTGTTCCTCTCGTTCGATCTGGTCCTCTTCTACGTCTTTTTCGAGATCACGCTCATCCCGATGTACTTCATCATCGGGATCTGGGGCGGCGAGAACCGGGTCTACGCGGCAATCAAATTCGTGCTCTACACGCTGGTTGGCTCGCTGCTGATGCTCGTCGGTGTGCTGTGGCTCGGCTTCGCGGCAGGCGACGCCATCAACGGCGGCGTGTTCACCGCCGACTGGTACCAGCTTGTCAGCTTCGGGGTGCCGCTCGGGGCGCAGGGCTGGCTGTTCTTCCTCTTCCTGCTGGCGTTCGCCATCAAGGTGCCGCTATTCCCGTTCCACACGTGGCTCCCCGACGCCCACGTGCAGGCGCCCACCGGCGGCTCGGTGGTGCTGGCGGGCGTGCTTCTGAAGATGGGCACGTATGGGCTCATCCGCTTCACCATCCCGTTTTTCCCGAACGCCGCGCACCAGTTTGCACCACTGCTGGCCGTGTTGGCAGTTGTCGGCATCATCTACGGCGCGCTGGTCGCGTTCGCGCAGGAGGACGCCAAGAAGCTGATCGCGTATTCCTCCGTCAGCCACCTCGGCTTCGTGGTGCTCGGTCTGTTCGCCTTCACTACCGAGGCCGTGCAGGGCGCGATGTTCCAAATGGTGAACCACGGCATCTCCACAGGCGCGCTCTTCCTTCTGATCGGGATGCTCTACGAGCGCCGCCACACGCGCAACATGGCCGATTTCGGCGGCATCGCCAAGACCGTCCCGGTGTTCACATTCTTTATGATGCTCACGGTGTTCGCCTCCGCCGGGCTGCCGGGCCTCAACGGGTTTGTGGGTGAGTTTCTGATTCTGATCGGCTCGTGGAAGAGTTCGGCCTTCAGTGTTGTCTTCGTCATCCTCGCTACGACGGGCGTGATTCTGTCTGCGGTGTACCTCTTGTGGATGGTCTACCGGACGTTCTTCGGCGAGATCACGCACGAGGAAAATCGGACCATAAAGGATCTCAATTTTCGGGAGATCGGACTGATGGTCCCGCTGGCGGCGCTCATGGTCTGGCTGGGGCTCGGCCCCGCGCCATTCCTTGACAAGAGCGAGGCTGTGGTCCAAGCCATCCTCAACACTGCGGAGGCCAAGGCGAGGGCTGTGGAGGCCGCCGCCGGGCAACCCGACGCCATTGTGCAGGTGCCGCTCCGCTGGCCGGATACCGTTGCGGTAACCGAATAAGCTGAAATCTGCTATGCCATTCCGCCTCTTCCGCGTTTTCCTGATTGCACTGGCACTCCTTCTCGCGAGCGGGGTTGCTGCTCAGGATGCGGACACGGCAGAAGCGGTGCCATCAGAAGCTGTGGTGGCTCCTGAAAAAACCGCGCAGGATGCGCATGTCGAAGCCGTCGGTCAAGCAGCCGGAGAAGGCCACGCAGAGGCAGGCGAGCACGCCGAGGACCACGGCCCGCCGCCTCCCGTTTTTCTAGTGATCCCTTTCGCGCTGCTCCTCCTGATGATCGCCACGGGGCCGCTCTTCTACGCGCACCACTGGCACCACAACTATCCGAAGTACGCGCTGGGGCTTGGTGTTTTCGTGAGCGGCTTCTACCTGCTGGTGATGGGCACGTCCACACCCGTGATGCACGCGCTGGTGGAGTACGTCTCCTTCATTGCTCTGCTGGCGTCGCTGTTCGTGGCGAGCGGCTCCATCCTCATCAAAACGGACTACGCCGGAACGCCGAAGGTCAACAGTATCCTGCTCTTAGTCGGCGCCGTGATCGCAAACGTGATTGGCACGACGGGAGCGTCGATGCTGCTCATCCGCCCGTACATGCGGCTCAACAAGGGGCGGATCAAGGCGTACCACATCATCTTTTTCATCTTCGTGGTCTCCAATGTGGGTGGCGCGCTCACGCCCATCGGGGACCCGCCGCTCTTCCTCGGCTTCCTCCGCGGCGTGCCTTTTTTCTGGACGGTAACCAGCATCTGGTACATCTGGCTGCCGACGATCCTCGTACTGATCGGCATCTTTGCCATCGTCGACAGCCGCAACAAGGAGGAGAGTATCCGCGAGAAAATTGAGGACGCGGGCGGCGATCCACGCCCCGGCGAAGCCAGCGACGTACAGCCGGTGCAGACGTCGTCGCACATCGTTATCGAGGGCAAGCAGGGCTTTATCTGGCTGGCGATTGTCATCGCATCGGTCTTCCTCGACCCCAATGTATTCGCGTGGGTGCCCAACCTGACCGAGATGTTCGGCGTGCCGTTCGGCATCCGCGAGATGATCATGTTCGCCGTGTGTTTCCTCGCGTACCGCACGGCTGACAAGAAGGTGCTGGAGGACAACGAGTTCAACTTCGAGCCCATCCGCGAGGTGGCGTGGCTGTTCATCGGCATCTTCCTCACGATGCAGCCCGCTCTGGAACTGATCCGCGTTTTTGCGCAGGAGAATGCGGCCTCGCTCGGCGTAACCACTTTCTACTTCGGCACGGGTATGCTCTCCGGTGTGCTCGACAACGCGCCGACCTATGTGAGCTTCCTCTCGGCCGCGATGGGCAAGTTCGGGTTGGATGTTAACGTGCCCGCCATGGTTCACCAATTTGCGACCGGTAACGCCGAGTCGGCTTTCTACCTTCAGGCTATCTCTGTGGCGTCCGTCTTCTTCGGCGCACTTACTTACATCGGGAACGGCCCTAACTTCATGGTGAAGGCCATCGCTGAGTCGTCTGGCGTGCAAACGCCATCGTTTGTGGGCTACATAGTGCGCTACTCGCTGCCTATTCTTCTCCCGATTTACGTCGTGGTCTGGCTGATTTTCTTCAGCGGCTACGTCGTTCCTTAACTGGAGGATGAATCGGAAATGGGATATCCAATATCAATCTGTCCGCCTGCTACCACCCCTGACCCCTGACCCCTGACGCCCATGCCTTCCTACACAACCCTTTCCGACGACCAGATTCAATCCGAGCTCAGCACCCTTGCGGGCTGGGAGCGCGAGGGCGACCGTATCGCCAAGACGTACACGTTCGGGTCATTCCGCGAGGCCATCAGCTTTATGGTGCGAGTCAGTTTCGTATGCGAGGATCACAACCACCACCCCGAGCTCTCGAACGTCTACAACCGCGTCACCCTCGCCTTTACCACCCACGACGCCGGCAACGTCATCACCACCATGGACGTGACCGTCGCCCGGGAGATCGAAGAGCTTTCGTGGGTCTAGCGATTTCGGATTTGCGATTTCGGATTTCGGATTTGTGATTTCGGATCTTCGGATTTATGATTTCGGATATGAGCACAGACTCCTAATTGCTGACCACTGACTACTGACTCCTAAATACTGCCCACTAACAACTAACCACTGACTACTAACAACACCCTATGTACGATTTCCTCCTCCCTGACATCGCAGCCACCGCTCCGATTCTGATCGTTGCCTTGATGGGCATCGTGGTGGTGGTCGTCGATTCGTTCAGCAACGATAACGAGAACATTCCATGGCTGGCGGGCGCAGCGCTGGTAGCCGCGATAGCGATTGAGCTGGCGCGTCTTGGCACTACGGACACGGCCTTCATGGGTCATGTGATGTCGGGCGGCTTTGCGTCGTTCGTGAACAGCGTCATTTTGCTCGGAGCGCTGGCGACTGTGATTCTCTCCGTCCCGTACCTCTCGAAGATCGGCCACAACTACGGCGAGGTCCACGCGCTGGTTTTGATTGCGACGGCGGGGATGATGGTGCTCGCGAATGCCGGATCGCTGATCACACTCTTTGTGGGATTGGAGACCATGTCGATCTGCCTTTACGTGCTCACCGGCCTCGTCCGCGAAGACCCGCGCGCCAACGAGAGTGCGCTGAAGTACTTCCTTCTTGGTGCGTTCTCGACCGGGTTTTTCGTTTATGGGATCGCGCTGCTCTACGGAGCGACCGGCACCATGATGCTGGCTGAAATGCCTGCGGCGCTTGCCGAGAGCGGCCGGACGGGCTTCTTCTCTGGCGGCGTGGCCTTGCTGCTGGTCGGGTTCTTTTTCAAGGTGAGCGCGGTGCCGTTCCACATGTGGACGCCGGATGTCTACCAGGGCGCACCCACGACCCTGACGGGCTTCATGTCCACGGCCTCGAAGACGGCTGCGTTCGCCGCGCTGATCCTCGTGCTCAGCCGGGTCATCCCGCTCGCCGATATCGGTTCGGACACCCAGTTTCTGCTCGCCGTCGTCGCGGCGATTACGATGGTGGTGGGGAATGTGATGGCGGTCGCCCAGCTCAACGTCAAGCGGATGCTGGCCTATTCGTCCGTTGCCCACGCAGGCTACATTCTGACGGGCCTCGCCGCCGGGGTGGTCGGATACGCGGGCGCGATGTATTACCTGCTGGCCTATACGGTGATGAACATCGGCGCCTTTGGCGTGATGGCAACGCTCGAATGGGACGGCCAGCAGGGCGCTGAGCAAACCGTTGATTCGCTGGCCGGGATCGGTTTCCGCAAGCCGCTGCTGGGCGTGGCGATGGGCGTATTCATGTTCGCCCTCGCCGGCTTTCCGCCGCTGGCCGGATTCTTCGGGAAGTACTTCGTATTCGCTGCCGCCGTGGATGTGGGCCTCACGTGGCTGGCCCTCATCGGCGTGCTCGCGTCGGTCGTGTCCGCCTACTACTACCTCCGCGTGCTCGTGGCCTTCTGGATGAAGAACCCCGAAGACGCGCCTGCCTCTGTTCAGTCGGAGGCCTTCCCGGTGCCGTTATTCACGAAGGTTGTGCTGGTCGCCTGCGTCGTGGCGCTGCTCGTGCTCGGTATCGTTCCTGGGATGGTCACTGAGGTTGCCGGAGCGTTTTTTTCAATAAGTGAGTCCGCTGCAGTACTTCCTTGATATTGCGTAATCCGTATTGCGTAGGGGCATCTTTCTACACGCGATACGCACTACGCACTACGTAATAGTCCAATGGACGCCCTCCTCCGCGAATACCTGCCACACGCGCCCAAGCTGGGGTTGTTTGTAGCGCCGGAGATTCCGAAGGCAAAGTTGAGCGCGGCCCTTGGTGACTATGCAACAAACGTGCAGGCCGACGAAGTGATAGCACTTTACGACGCCACACGATTGGGTTCCGGGAAGGACGGTGCCTTGTTTCTGGCGGATCGGCTTGTCTTCCAGAACAACAACCTCCAGACGCCCCGCACCATCCGTTACGACGACATCGTGCGCGTGGACGCAAAGCGCAAGCTCCTTGGCGGCCGCAAGGTGGAAATCGACGTAAACCAGGGGCGCGCAACCGTTACCGAGTCCATCGATTTCTCCGGGCGGCCCGGCGCCGCTGAGTTCGTCGAACGTTTTCTGAGAGAGGCGATGCTGGCAAGTCCGGCAGAGGAGAGCAGGTCGGCGACGGACGCTCCCGCCGTTCAGCTTGCACTTGACCGGCTTGTTGCTGACGGGTTGCTCACCGACGAGGATCGGTTGCGGATGCTGGCAGCACTCGGAGCTGGTCGGGTTTAGGGGTTCCCCGCCAAGGCGGGGCAGGCTGTAGCGAGGCGAGCGGGGAATCGAGAACATTCCTTCGCTCATTTGAGGCGCATAGTGGTGCCTACGCGACGAAAAAGAGCAGTGGAATGGGCCGATTAGCCGCCGCCGCAGTAGAATCTCCCTGAATCCGACAGGCTCCAAACGCGAAAATAAAATGGGAGGCCGCGAATCGCGCAGCCTCCCATATTGTTTGTGCAATTCTCCGAACGAGATCCCTCATCCCGCTGCACGGGACTCGGGATGACCTCGCTTCACTCGGTCACTTGATAAGCGTCACCTGACGGACATCCGTGAAATGCTCGCCGATGGCGCGAACCACGTAGACACCAGACGGGAGGTTCGCTCCGTCGATCCGAAACTCGTGGATCGTTCCGGCGCCGAGCGTGCCGTCGTGCAGCAAGGCAACCTGGCGACCTAGCGCGTCGAACACGGCAATGTTGACGTTCTGCTGCTCCGCAACCTCCAGCGTGAACCGCGCCTGCGGATTGAATGGGTTTGGGTAGACCGCGCTCAGGTTATGCGTACCGGGCAGGCCATCCGGCCCCGGCTCAATGGCCGTCACCATCTGGCCGGCGTTGATTGGCGTGTCCGGCGTCGATTCGTAGGCAAAGTCTTTTACGAGGATGCGCCCTGCGGACGGCATCTCAACGCGCAACCAGGCGTAGTGGGTAGTGGCTCCATCGAAGGTGAACTGAACGCCGATATAGGTATCGCCGATTCCGATAAAGCCATTTGGGTCCAAGCCGCCAAAAGTGAATGTGGCAAAGCTGTACCCGGTGACTGTGGCGTTGCCGGCGCTGATGGGCGCGCCGGTACTAAGCGGAACGAAATAAGCAAAATAGTAGGGGGCAAAAGTAAGGATGTTTCCAACGATCCCCGTGACGCCGTCTGGACCGTCGCTCAACGCTTCCGTATCCGCGAGGGTATACGGTTTGGTGTTGTCTTCACCAAAGAAAATCTCGGCATCGCCGTCGCCATCGAAATCCACACCCGGACCGGCGAAGGTTGGAGGGGTAAACGTGTCCATGACATCGAGGTCGGGGTCGATATCCACATAGACAATCTGGGCGTCTGCGTCCGACGCGGGGAAACCCAGGAGGGCGCCGGCTGCTGCGGCGTACCAGAGGGCCTTATTCCCGAGCAGGCTCACGTTGTCTGTAGGAAGCGGTAGCATCGGTTCTCTTCATGGCTAATGGGGCGCCCTCAATCTACTTCCAGCAAGGGGTATGGGCAGATGCTTCCCATCGAGGCGAGGAGGCTCGCTCTTCGTGTAGCTTCGCGCGTTCGGTATTGCCCAGGTACCGGCGGTAGAGTTTCGCAAGCCACTTGTGGGCCAAGGGGAAATCGGGGCGCTGAAAGATCGCAACCTGGAAGGCTTGTTCAGCCCGCTCAATCCATCCAAGACGGGTCATCGCGACGCCAAGGTGAAAGTGCGCCTCAGGGTAATGATACAGGTGTGCCACGGCCGACAGCGCTGCATCTGTGGCGTCTCCGTAGTGTTTGAGGCCGATGTGGCCCTTGGCGAGCCCATGCCAGGCGCGGGCATTGTCCGGGTCGCGTTCGAGTACGCTGTTGAACGTGTTATTGGCGTCTTCGAATGCTTCAGACTGAAGCTGAATCTGAGCCTTTCGCAAAATCATCTCAACGCTTCGTATCTCGACCGGATCTAGTTGGTCAAGAAGTCGTTTTGCTTGCTCGTGCTCACCTTTGTCCAGATGCAGGTCAACGATCAGCAGGCTGATGGACGCAAGGCTTTGTTGGTCGTTTAGCTGCTGTGCGAGGGCGAGGGCCTTGTCTATTTCGCCGGCGGAGCGGTAGGCATGCGCAACCCAGATCCCATAATGGTGTTCGTATTTGGAGTCTTGCGCGTAGACTTGCTCAAACAGAGGCAGGGCTTCATTGGTGCGTCCTGTAGAGTAATACACGCGGGCCAGGTTGAACTGAGAGTCCCGCGCCGAATCTTTGGCGTGTTGCGCCGTGTCGCCCTCCGGTTCGTCGATGTACCCGAGCTCGATCAGTTGCCGCAACGCTTCCTGCTCCGACCAGGGATCGGCCGCATCGTCAACGTGTTGGCCGGAATCGCCCTCAATGGACTCCCAGGAGTCCACAAGCTGGATTTCCGGTGGATCCACAAATACCTGAAGCAACGGTGGCGCGGCCATGTCCTTGCCGACCGGCAGGCCGAACAGCGTGAGAATCGTAGGCGTCACGTTTAGCAGGCTCGCGCCGTTGATGCGTTCGTCGGATTTTATACCGGGCCCAGCCATGCAGAGGATCCCAAACGCTCGGTGCTCAACGGCCGGGCCGGCAGGAATCTTGGGGATTCCGCGTGGACGAAGTTTATCCGAGTGAAAACCGTGGTCTGAAAGAAGAACGACGGTTGTGTCTTCGCCGGCGAGTTCGAGCAGGCGCGCGAGCATCATATCGTGAAAACGGTATCCGGCATCGATCACTTCCTTGTACAGCTCAAAGTCTTCTTCAGGAATGTGTTCCTGGCGCGGGGGATGGTACTTCATGAAGCCGTGCCCGAAGTGGTCGATGGCATCGTAGTACACGGCTGTCAGATCCCACTCGGTGTTCTCCATCAACCAGGTCGCCGCAGCGTGGACGCTGGATGCATCCGCTATAATCTTTGCGATGCTGGTGATCCGGCGATCCTCGGTTTGGTCGATCTCGTTCAGGCGTGGAACAAAGGCCCCCAGGTGGGCGCCCGTCAGTTCGGCGGGGTGGACACGGAGAGGAGCCAGCGTTTCTGCAAGCTCGGGTGGGTGGATGGACCCCGGCGCCAGGTTCCACTCGGCGTGCGCCGGCGCCGTTGCCTTGTGGTAGAAGTTTGAGACCATCGCCCCGTTGATGGGCTCCGCCGGGTGGCTGGGCCACCAGCCCACCACGTTCGAACGAAGGCCATTTTGGGAGAGGATATTCCAGAGCGCCTTCACCTTCCTGGTCGATCCCAGGATGGGGCGGATGCCTCTGCCGTTCTCGTTGGGCTGCGTAAAATGGATGATGCCGTGCCTATCCGCCGTATGGCCTGTTGCAATACTGGTCCAGAGCATCGGCGAGAAGGGCGGATCGAGCGTGGCGATGTTCCCCATTACACCCCGATTGATCAGGCTTTCCAGTGCAGGCATCTGCCCCGCATCCAATAGCGGGGTAATCACCTTCCAGTCGGCTGCATCCCAGCCGATGAGGAGAACTTTCTTTGCGAGCCGTTCGGCCATCTTGCGATTAGCTAGGGCCTCGTAACAGGCTGTTGAATTACGTGCTCTGTCGCCGAGACGAGAGCATCTCGGTTGAGATCGAGACGCGAGATCGTAGTCGAATCGGTGATTCGGCGAGCATCTCGCAACGAAGAGATCGGCCGAGAGGCGCCGTCGTAGGCAGGATGACGTATTTCAACAGCCTCCTGACAGGCCCTATTTAGGCGCGTTCGCGGTGAAGAGAAGGATCTACGGCCTCAGCCATCGCAGACTCGTTCAAGGAGCCACCCAGAAAGGCGTTGACACGGGCGGCGGCGGCGGCCGGATTCGTCAGGGCGTCTCGGTGGGCAACCGTAAGCATCTCCGCGCGCTTCTGCCGGCCGGCCCACGCCTGGGCTTCCGCAATTTGGCGCTTGTAAGCCCGGCGGAGGGTATCGTGATCTGCTGCAGACCGCCCATCGCGGTCCAGCATGGTCGATTGAGATTGCAGAATCTCTTCGATATCACGCTCCAAAAACACGATAAGGTAGGCCGGACCTGCCGGGAGGTAGCGAAGGAGCGGAGCGACCACTTTCACAACCAGGTTGTCGGCCTCCGGCAGCCAGCTTGAATCTTTGGCCAGTGCCTTTACCCGGTCGTGCTCGTAGTACCCCTTCGGGTTGCTCTCGTCCGCTTCTCGTTTTCCGTCGGTGAAAGCTGTGAGCCCGCCGGCGGTGAGCATCTGCATCATCATGGATGTCCCGGACCGAGGCAGGCCGGAGACGATGGTGATCGTCAGCTTTTCGAGCACATCGGCAGAAATCGTGGGAGGAGCCGGCTCGGCTTCCTGCTTCGTCTCGTCCGTCCCTTTCGCTTCCTCCTCCGCTTTCTTGGCCTCCAGCTTCTGCTTTATCTCTTCGTACTCCTTGCGCCGCTCCTCTAACCAAACCGTACCGCGGACGGCTCGCCACGCAACCAGGCCACGGTAGCCGAGAGCCAGAAGGCCAAGAGATCCTTCTTTAGGGATATCGTACGGCTTGCTGGGTTGTGGTTTCTCAGATGGTGCCATGATGGAGCAGGAATAGTGCTGAAGACTAGCGGAAGAAGCTGATTCGTGGGGTCTATGATGTCGAGGCAGCGGGCAGGATGTACTTCTCCATGAACTCCTCGTGCTCCTGCGCCTTTGCCACCTCGTCGAGATGCTGGCGATACAATTGGGTCAGCCAGAAGTGGGCCTTCCGGATCCCTGGCCGCTGCCTAACAGCCACCTCAAGTGCCTGGGCTGCCCGTTCGTGCATGCCCATTCGCATCAGCGCCTCGCCAAGGTGAAGGTGTGCCATGGGGAAGACATACTTTAGCCCAATGGCGCGGAGGGCCGCATCGGCTGCGGCTTCATTCTTGTCTTGTCGCAGGAATACAAGCGAAAGGCCCCGATGAGCATCCGGGTTGTCGGGGTCGATGGTGAGGGCCTTGTGGAACGAGCGCTCTGCCTCTTCGATCCGCTTGACCTGTACCAGCGCCTCGCCCAGGTTGATATGAAGCGTCGAATGGTAGGGATCGGCCTTCTCCGCGCGAAGGAAGTGTTCGATGGCCGTATCGGTGTTTCCCTTTTGGAGTAGAAGCGTGCCCTCAATCAGATCCAGCCGCGCGTCGGCTGCCGTGTATGCAGGAGGGTCAGAGAGGTCCGTTTCGTCACCCGAGACACCGCCTGCTTTGGCCTTTTCTCGGGCCTCTTTCCGTGTCTCAGATCTTCTCTTTTTGCTATCGTCGGAGAGTTGCCTGAGTTCTCCGAGCATCGTGAGCGCTTCGTCGTGCCGCCCAAGCTCCTGGAGGCATCTCAATAGCCATAAGGCGTAGCGCGAGGCATTCGGCGCTTCCTTTCGCAACTCCTTCAGCGGCTTCAGGGCTTCCTCCGCTCGATTTGTAGAGAGATAAACCCGTGCCAGGTAAAACTTCGTTTCCTGGATGGTCTTCTCTACGCGCTCGGCCTCATTGCCTTCCGGGGCGTCGATATAGCCGAGCTCCTCCAGTTGGCGCATCGCCTCCTTTTCGGCCCACGGATCGATCCGGATTTCTTCCGCATGCATGGTGTTCTCGCCCTCAACCTGTTCCCAGGAGTCGATGTATTCTATTTCGGGCACATGCTCGAACGCTTGAGCGAGAGGCTTTCCTGCCATGTCTCGCCCTACCGGAAGCCCGTAGAGCGTCAGGAGTGTCGGGGTGATATCAAGGAGGCTTGCTCCGTAGATCCGCTCGTCCTGTCGGATGCCCGGTCCCGCTATCACCAGAATGCCGTGGGGGCGGTGTTCGTAGGCTGGGCCCGCCGGTTCTTTCGGAACATGCAGGAGCCGGAGGTGATCCGAATGGAACCCATGATCCGACAACAAAATGACCGTCGTGTCATCGTCGATCAGCTCCAGCATCCGGCCCAGCATCATGTCGTGAAAGCGATAACACGCCGTAACGGCTCCCTTGTATCGCTCATAGAGAGGAACCGGGATAGTGGGCAGGCGGGGTGGGTGGTACTTCATAAACCCGTGCCCGAAGTGGTCCACGGTGTCCAGGTAAACGCCCATGAAATCCCACTCGGTGTTCTCCATCAGCCACGTGGCTGTGGCGTGGGTCGTGGAGGCCTCGGCGATCATCTTTGCGACCATGGAAGCGCGTTTGTCATCGAGCGGGTCGACCTCCGCAATTTGAGGGATGAACGGCTCGAGGTGGGCCGCGGTCAACTCAGCGGCGTGTACACGATACTCAGCCAGCGTATCCGTCAGTTCCTCCGGAAATACCGCGCCGGGCGGGACGGGCCAGGGCTCGGGGAGGGCGCCCGCAGTTCTGTGGTAGAAATTTGAGACCATTACACCGTCGACGGGTTCGGCGGGATGGCTGGGCCACCAGCCCACGATATTGGTCTTCTTTCCGTTCTGGTTCAGGATATTCCAGATGGCCTTCACCTGGCGGCTTGTTCCGAGTACCGGCCGAATGCCCTTTCCGTCTGCCGTAGGCTGCACGAAACCAAGGATGCCGTGCCTGTCCGCCGTATGTCCGGTAGCTATGCTCGTCCACAGCATTGGCGAAAAGGGAGGATCCAGCGTAGCAATGTTGCCCATTACTCCGCGGTTCACCAGGCTCTCAAGCGACGGCATGTGGCCTCCGTCCATGAGCGGTGTAATCACCTTCCAATCGGCAGCGTCCCAGCCAATAAGGAGTACTTTACGGTTGGATGTGGAGGGCATCGCAGCAGTTTGAGATCAAAGGAAGGTATTCGTTGGCGGGGCAAATAAACCACGGCGCCGTCGATTTTGCAACCGATCCGCG
This sequence comes from Bacteroidota bacterium, assembly GCA_022561755.1. Lineage (GTDB taxonomy): Bacteria > Bacteroidota > Rhodothermia > Rhodothermales > Rubricoccaceae > JAHEJB01. The sequence goes on along the minus strand of JADFQN010000004.1, from coordinate 5,889 downwards.
TCAATTAGAAGCGGGGCCCGATCGTTCGATCAGGCCCCGCGCCGTGTTGGTTAGCGTGTGTGCCTTCGGGTTATTTCGTCAGCGTCACACGGAGTGCGTCGGCGAAGGTCTCGCCGGCGATGCGCACGATGTACGCGCCGCTTGCAAGCGCACTGCCGTCGATCTGGACGACCTGCGTGTTATTGGCTTCGATCGTTCCGTCGAACAGCGTTGCCACCCGCTGGCCGAGCACGTTGTAGAGCTCGGCGGTCACGCGCTGATCGCGTGCAACGGCGAGCGTGAACTGGCTCGTGGGGTTGAACGGGTTCGGGTACGCGTTCGAAAGCTGATGCGTGCCAACCACCTCGATCGTCGCTTCAATCTCATCGCTGTACTCAAACGCGCCGTCGAAGTCGATCTGCTTGAGCCGGAACGCATGCACGCCCACGGCCATGTTCTCGGCCGTGAAGTTGTACGTCTGGGCCTCCGTCGTGGTGCCGTGGCCTTCCACGAAGCCGAGGACGTTCCAGTCGTCACCATCTCGCATCTGCACTTCGAAGCCGGCATTGTTGGTTTCGGAAGCCGTCTCCCAGTTCAACACGACAACATCTCCGTTGACGCGCGCATCGAACGACGTCATCTCAACGGGGACGGTGCCGCCGTGGATGGCTGTGTCAGGCGTGGATTCGTAGGCCCACTCGGCTGCGCAGACCATGGTGCCCCCGGCATCAACGATGAGGCGAAGCCAGCCGTAGTGGGTGGTCCCTTCGGTATCGTGGGTGAATACGAATCCCGCGAAGGCGTCGTTGCCGCCTTGCCAGGCTCCACCGGCGCCGTACGCAACGCCGAACAGATTCGAGAACGGATGGTACGCCGATCCGAACAATTGTTGAGGACCGATGCTCGCGCTAGCGCTGAGTGCCGACACGTATGGACGCGCGGCCGTACCGACGTACGACATAACGGCCGCGTATTGGGTAGTGTATGGATTAAGGTCGCCGTAGTAGCCCCCGAACGACGAGTGCAAAATGTTGAACTCTGGCGTCCCGTTGCCGTCGATGTCGATGGGGGCAAGACTAAAATTGACGCAGATATCGGGCGGATCGGTATGAATGATCTGGGCGTCGGTGGTCGGCGCAAAAGCAAGCGTGACACCGGCCGCCGCCGCGTACGCTGCGAGGCGTTTTTCAAGGGTGGTAAGAGTTTTTCGCATGATACCGCACGGTTGTTGAGAGAAAAAAGGCCGTTCCTGGTACGCCCAGTATGAACTGTAGTGAATGTAGCGAACAGGAACTTAAGAATCAAACGTTTCTGTGGCCATGGTGAAACTGGCGTATTGAGCTGCTCAGGTAGGATTTGATGCCGGTGAGTTCCAGTTATTCTTGCCGTACGCTCGAGCCAACAGGGCGAGGAGGCACCGTCAGCGAGGCTCATCGCGGCGACGGAAACGCCCCTGCCATTCCGTCGTACCACCTGGCCCTTATCTCACTCCACCTAGCAATCTGACTCATGCCCTTCACCCTCCCCGACCTCCCCTACGCCCACGACGCCCTTGAGCCGCACATCGATGAGCGGACCATGCAGATCCACCACGGCAAGCACCACCAGGGTTACACCAACAACCTGAACGCAGCCATCGAAGGCACGCGGATGGACGGCCTCAGCATCGAGAGCCTCCTTCAATCGCCGGCCAGCGGAGCCATCCGCAACAACGGCGGCGGTTATTACAACCACAGCCTTTTCTGGAAATGCATGAGCCCCAATGGCGGAGGTGCACCCTCGGGAGCCCTTGCTGGGGCTATCGACAGCGCCTTCGACTCGTTCGACGCCTTCAAGGAGAAGTTTGCGGCTGCCGCCGGAAGCCGCTTTGGCTCGGGGTGGGCGTGGCTCATCAGGAAGGCGGATGGCTCCCTAACCGTGACCTCTACCCCCAACCAGGACAATCCGCTCATGGACGTTGCCGACGAGCAGGGGACGCCCATCCTTGGGCTCGACGTGTGGGAGCACGCCTACTACCTCAACTACCAGAACCGCCGCCCGGACTACATTGTGGCCTGGTGGAATGTGGTCAACTGGAACGAGGTTGGGCAACGATTTGAGGCCGCGGGCTGATTTCCCCTCCGAAAGAAAAAGCCAAAACGGGCAGCGAGTTGAACTCGCTGCCCGTATGCGTTATGCCTTGGATTCCTTCCGTACAACGGCGATGTTGGAGAAGGCCAGCCAGGGCGTCAGGCGTGCCAGGCCTGCTTCCAGGCGCCGGAAGACAGGCAAGCCACTCACGAGCGGCAGCGGCACAAAGTCGGAGGCGTACTCCACGACGTTGAGATCGAGAATATTCTCAAGGAAGTTGATCCAGTGCGAACGGTCCCAGGCTACGACGTGGCCCCGGTTCACATAGTGGCGGCGAAACAGGTTGCTCCACACGACCGTCGGACGGACAGGGTTGGGGACGGCCAGCACAGCCACGCCGCCGGGCTTGAGCAGGCCCATCACTCCTCGAACAAAATCGACCGGATGGTAGGCGTGCTCCAGCACATGTGAGGCTATCACGCAGTCGAATTGCCGCTCCGTTGGAAAGAGATGGTCGGCCGTCGCCTGAATCGATTCGCTGAGATCGACGCGGTCGGCCGTGATGGCGAGGCACTTCGCATCCATGTCGGAAGCGACCAGACGGAGATCGGGGCGCTGTTGCTGAACCTCCACCAATGTGTGGCCGACGCCGCAGCCGATATCGAGTACCTCGCCCTTTTCAGGTACATGCTCCCGCACCAGATCCGCAACGGTCTTGTGGTAAGGCTTGCGCTGGAGGTCGTACGGGATGTGGACGTTCGTATTTGCCGGCGGCATACGGCAAGCTATCCCACCGAGCGCACGGCTGCCGTCTCAACAAACTGGAGCCAGCCGCTGTCGTCGCGGTAGTCCTCAATCACGGCCGTCAGGCCACCCGTCCGGTACGTTTCCATGATGCCGTTGACTTCCGCGCGGAACTCCTCCAGCGCGTTGGCAATCAGATCCTGCCGGTAGCCGCGCTCGCCCATCTCAATGGTCATCTCCATCGACATGATGCGGCCGAGGGCCTTGCCGAGGTCCACGAGCTTGCGCTGCGGCAGCGACCAATCCACATCGAACGACAGCACGTCGCGGAAGTAGTCGGCGGCGCGAGCCGTGCTCTCGTCTTGCTTGAGGTACCGGTAGAGGTTGCTCTCCTTCATTCGGCGCATGCTCTTCAGCACCGATTCCGAAATCTGCTGGTAGAGGATGTCGTTCGAGCCCTCGAAAATCTGGAAGGGGCGGCTGTCGTTCGTCGAGCGGCCGGCGATGTGATCCAGCCGGTAGCCCTTCGCGCCCATAAGCTGCAGGAGCGACTGCGAGGCTTCGTGCATGAGGTCCGTCACCACGGTCTTCATGGCGTTCGCCTTGAGGCCTTCGCCGGAGAGATCGCGCTCCACTCCTGCGTTCTCGGAGGAATGAAGGCACATGGCCGCGCAGGCTGTAACACTGGCTTGGAGGCGGGCCAGGCGCGCTTTCACCTGGTCGTAGTCGAAGAGCGGCTTGCCGCCGACGAAGCGCTCCCGGGATTGCTCTACGGCTTCGTCCAGCATCCTCCGGAGGAAGCCCATGGCCATGCCCGGGAATTGCAAGCGGCTCCGGTGGAGGATGTCCAGCATCATCTTGATGCCGGTCGATTTCGGGTTGAGCCGCGCGAGGGCCGGTACTTCCACGTCAATCTTGTTGAGGCCGTACGGGATCATCCGTAGACCGAGGTTATTGTAGACCTCTTCGACCTCGATGTGCTGGCCGGGCGCGTGGACGTCGCACACGAAGAAGTCGATGTCGCGGCGGAGCTTGCCGTCGCCGGCGCGCGCGCGGGCCGTGAGGAGCCAGTAATCGGCCCAGCCGGTAAGGCCCGCCCAGTGCTTGGTGCCTTGAATGTGGTACGAATCGCGGCCGGTGGCGGTGCAGGCCGTCTGCATGCTTAGCGCGCCGGTTCCGTAGTCAGGTTCCGTAATCATCAGCCCGCCCATCTTCTTGTCGCGTAAAAACCCGTCGTAGACCGTGCGCCTGATGGCCTCCGAGCCGTACTTGCCGACGGGCTGGAGGAACAGCCCTCCGTTGATGCCCACCGTCAGGCAGAGGGGCAGGGACTCGTACCCTGTTGTCTCCAGCATCGAGAGGCACTCCGAGAGGATATTGCCTCGGCCTCCGTACTCGCGTGGGACGTACACCGTCAGGGGGTCGACCTCCCGAACCAGACTCAGCGCCCACGGCGGCAGGCCGCGTTCGAGGTTGAGCCGGTCGGCCGTGGTCCGTGTATGGAAGAGGTGCCGCAGACGCTCGCGATAGCGGTCCAGAAAGTCCGAAAAGCTCTGGCGAACGCGTTGCATGGGGCCGGCTTCGCTGAGCGTTGTGAGCGGGAGGGCGCTCATGGGTGTAAACTGCGCTGACGCGCGGGAGGGGAGGGATGTCAATCGATCGACGCCGTACAGCCGGCCGATATCGCCAAAATACAGGCCCCAGCTGGATAAACCACGTCTACTCCGGATTTTGTCACAGCGGACGGAGACGCCAATGCGGCCTACTCTGTGATGTCCAGGCACGCGCCTAATTAACAATCAGCTTTGTTATCGATGCTGTTTCTCGAAGTTCCACAAGATATTAAGTGGCGGGTCGTGTCTGCCGACAGCGCCGTGGACGACCCGTCGGCGGTGCTCTCACCCGATGAGCTGGCTCGAATGGAATCGTTCGGACACGCAGATCGGCGCCGTGGGTTTGCGTTTGGAAGGATAGCGGCGCGGAGTCTCCTCGCTGAAAGGCTGGATGTTGCTCCGGTTGATGTGCCGCTCGCAGTGGCCTCCGATGACGGGCTTTTTGTAGAGGGGCATCCGATCCACGTGTCTATTAGCCATGCCGGACACGCAGCACACGGCCAGTCGATTGCTGTGATCGCGGATCGGCCCATCGGCGTCGATCTGGAGGAGATCGTTCCGCGCCGCGACGATCTCTACCGCCGCATCCTCCACCCCGACGAGTACAGTCTGCTCGAAACACTGGGCCTCGACCACAACGAAGCGCAGATCCTTCTGTGGTCGCTAAAGGAAGCCGTACTCAAAGGGCTCCGCACCGGCTTTCGGCGCTCTGCGCAGACCGTCCGCCTGGATGACCTCTCGGATGGCAAGGGCCACGCGCACATGGACGACGGCCCATCGTGGAACCTGCGCTATACCCGCAGGGAGGACTTCTGGATAACGCTGGCCTTTCTTGATTAATAAACTGCTGGACCCAAGGCGTGGGTAAGCGTGAGCTGGAGCGATGGACTCCGCCCAGCATAGGCCACCATGAGCGAGCCGTACTGGTACACACTGGTCTGGCCGCCGCCACGCGTGTCGAGCAGGAAGGCGTAGACGGCACGCTCGGCGTCTTTGGGCGACAGCGATATCCCGGCCAGCTCTTGTAAGTCCTCGCTTACTTCGGCAAAGGGTTCTTTGGCCCCCAGCCGCGCCGTCTGGCGTTGGAGCCCCGGCGAGCGCGAGGTCTTAACGACGCCCAACTCCTCGTCCCCTTCGTCACCGCCCTCATCCAAATCGCCGAGCATCCCCAGTTTACCGCCATTAACTCGCTGAAGATTGGCCGCGAAGTTGTGCGGACGGCCTACAAGGTAAATGACGAAATCGCCGTCTTTTTGAAATACGCCAAAGTCCCCAACAAAGGTTTCCAAGAGTATCAATTCACCTTTACGACAAGCCACCTAAAGGAATTGATCAGTATCTCAAGTGCAAACCCCAGCACTTTCATCGCGTTAGTTTGCATCAAGGACCGGGAAGTTTGCTGTATTTCGTATGAGCAATTTTTCACTCTCGTTGAACGGCGGAAAAAAGCGGCTGGAAATCAAGAACCACAGTACGTCGTTTT
>JADFQN010000068.1 GCA_022561755.1 Bacteroidota bacterium | reverse complement strand
CTCCCAGCACGGAAAAGAGTTGTTCACCAAGCGCGCCTGTGCACAGTGTCATGGAAGCCGGCGGGCCTTGGGGCCGGATCTTGCGGGAGTGACGCGCCGATTCTCCCGCGAAGATCTCTTTACCGCCATTGTGGCCCCCAATCGTGACGTGTCGCCTCGCTACCAGACGATTATGATCCAGACCAAAAATGGGAAAACCTATTCCGGCCTGGTCGTGTATGAATCGGTTGACGGGCTGATCTTACGCAACTCGACCAATCAAACGTTCCGCATCGAAGCCGACGAAATCGAGCAGCGTAGAATTCTCAAAACATCGCTGATGCCCAAAGGACTCCTGAAAGATTTCAAACCTGAGGATCTGGCCGACCTGTACGCATACATTCAAAGTCTCGGCGAACAATCACAATCCGCTTCACAAGACGCAACTCGACGCTGACGCAGATTGCTCACAAGGGTATCACCACGCAGACACGCAGACACGGAGGCTCGGATAATAGCACCGCCGTGATTTCACCGCGACCAATGGTCGCGGCTTTACAAACAATCCTTCTGTCTTCCTCAGAGTTTTTCTCCGCGTCTCCGTGACTCCGTAGTAAGAAACCCGGACTCATGACCTCAAAAAACGGTGACACGACCGTTCTAAAAACTCCGACGCGGAAACCCCGCCGTCACTGCAACACGCTCGACGGCAAACGCTGGCTGCAAAATTCCATCAGCGTCTGGAGCGATATTCGCAAAACCCCGGAAGAAGCGCGCCTGAAGCATCCGGCGATGTTTCCGCAAATGCTGGTCGAACGCTTAATCGAAACCTTTCTGCCCACCGACGCAAACCTCGTTCTCGACCCCTTTGCCGGTTCCGGCAGTACGATTCTGGCGGCTGAGGCGATGGGAAAGAAGGGCATCGGACTGGAACTCTCTCCCGAATACGTTTCTCTGGCACGCAGCAGACTGGAGAAACAGGCAGAAGTCAGGGGTCAGGAGTCAGGGGTCAGGAATCAGGGGTCAGTGGACCGAAATCCGAAATCCTCAATCGGAAAACCGAAGAACGAAATCTGAAGAACGAAACCCGACTCCCACACCCCCAAACCCCCAACCTCCCACACTCAATCCCCTCCTTTCACCCTTCACCCTTTTCCCTTTCGACCCTTTCACTCATTCTCAGATCGCCGAATCCGTACTTTTACGGGAAAGAGCCCCAGACCACGACAATGCCAAAAAATCCCTTCAACATCGACGACGCGTACCTCTTTGAGCAGATGCTGAGCGAGGAGGACCGCCTGATCATGCAGTCGGCGCGGGACTACGCGCAGGCGAAATTGGAGCCGCGAGCGCTCGAAGGCAACCAGGACGAGGTCTTCCACGCCGAGATCCCCAAAGAAATGGCCGAGATGGGTATGCTTGGGGCCACGATCCCGGAGGAGTACGGCGGCCTCGGCGCGAGTTACACCGCGTACGGTCTGATTGCCCGCGAACTGGAGCGCGTGGACTCCGGCTACCGGTCGTTCGCGTCGGTGCAGTCGTCGCTGGTGATGTTTCCGATCTACAAGTTCGGCACCGAGGAGCAGCGGCAGCGCTTCCTCCCCAAATTGGCGAGCGCCGAACTGATCGGCTGTTTCGGCCTCACGGAACCCAACCACGGCTCCGATCCCGGCTCGATGGAGACGACGGCGTTAAAGGTGGACGGCGGCTGGGTTCTGAACGGCGCTAAGATGTGGATCACCAACTCGCCCATCGCCGACGTGGCGATCGTATGGGCGAAGGCCAAGGAGAACCGCAATGAGGAAGGTGTCATCAGCGGGTTCATCGTGGAGAAAGACTTTGAGGGCTACTCCGCGCCGAAGACGCACAACAAGATGTCGCTGCGGGCCTCCAGTACGGGCGAAATCGTGCTGGACGAGTGTTTCGTGCCCGACGAGAACTTTTTCCCCGACGTGCGCGGACTGAAAGGGCCGTTTTCGTGCCTGAACAGCGCCCGCTACGGCATCGCGTGGGGCGCGGTTGGCGCTGCGGAGGACTGCTACCAGCGCGCGCGCCGGTACGTGATGGAGCGCAAGCAGTTCGGCTATCCGCTCGGAGCCATGCAGCTCATCCAGACGAAGCTGGCCAACATGCTGACGGACATCACGCAGATGCAGCTCCTCGCATGGCGGCTCGGGCAACTCAGCGACCAGGGCAAGCTCGCTCCGCCGATGGTCTCACTGGCCAAGCGAAACAACGTAGAGAAGGCGCTAAACATCAGCCGTGTCGCCCGCGACATGCTGGGCGGCAACGGCATCACCGGCGAGTACCGCGTCATCCACCACATGGTCAACCTCGAATCCGTGAGCACCTACGAGGGCACGCACGACATCCACGGCCTCATCCTCGGCCGCGAAATCACGGGCATCCAGTCGTTTACGCCGCGCGGGAATGATATGCCGGAGCCCGCGCCGACGAAGAAGAAGGAGTTGGTGGAGGGGTAGGCGAGGCTGTCTGCACGGTTGATTACAATGCGTCTTGAGCACCACTGATTGAAGGCCCGTCAAAGCCCATTGCTTGCAAAACAGCTTTCAGGATGTCCTTCTTCATGTTTGTAGAGTTATTTCCGATAACCCAGAAGGGCGTGTCAGGAATGCGCTTCGGATTTACGTGATTTCCAGATTGGATCAACTCCCGCTTCGTCCTGCCGAAGTATTGGCGGGTACGACCTGTGACGTTTTCGGTCGCGCGCTCAAAGTCGTTTGGCTTCTCGCCGTAGAGGAAGGACAGGATGAGGACAAATCGCTTGATTACAGTTCGCTGAGCCCTCAATTTGGGGCTGCTAAGGAACTCAAAAAGCCCCGAAGCCCGTTCCCTCGCGGCATTGCTACGTGCTGGCTGTGATCTGGCGGATGGCTGAAGGAGACCTAGTTCTAGCCGGAGTATAGCTGAAGGACTAAGGCCAGTCGTCGGTACCTGTCTCACGATGTAGTTGAAGACATCATCTTCGAGCAAAAGAGAGTTCATGGTGGCAATGGGGATTGATGGTTGTGACTTCGATCGACATCATTTTACTACTCAACGATCATAATGTCAAGAGCGAATTAATCAAAATGTTCAGATCGATCAGATAGTTGAGCCATATGGTGTCATGCACTCGATAGTGTGAGTCGGTGTAGATTCCTTCGGCCTATCTATTGTCCCGTCCCAAAACTCACCCACGGCACCTTCCTGACCCTCGACAGCGTGAAGCAGGCTCCCGGCGCACAGGATGAGGACACCAGCGGCGGCTTCGAGCACGGCGGCTGGAGCGTCACATTGGTTTCATTGCGAGGAGCGTAGCGACGATGCAATCTCGTTGATATCTGGGAGGTCGCCCGAGATTGCTTCGTGGAGCCTGTGCTGAGCGGAGCGAAGTGCTCGCAACGACGATCGGTTGACTGAAAGCTGACTGGCCGAAAACACTCCACCAAGCCGGGGTAAAGAAGGGCACTTTTTCGTCCCCAGTAGCAATCCGGCGCAGTTCATGCCGTTGTGGATGCGGCGTGACATTTCCGACCACTTTCCCTCCTATAACCATGTTCAAGCCATTTTTTGCTCTTCTCCTGTCAGTTTTTCTGTTCGCAGCGTGTGACACCGCAGACAGCAACAGCGTAGCGCCTCGTTTTGATGTCGCCCTTTCCGAGAACGGAACGGCCGTAGCGGGCGGGCGGATATCCTTCGACACCGAACCACGTGTAGGACAAGCGCTAATCGGTGACTTTTCTTTCACAACACCTGATGGCGATCCGTTAGAGCCGCTTACGGTTACATCCGGAAGCATGAGCGCCACGCTGGATGACTCCGGCATGCTCCAGGTCACGATCAATGATCCGTTTGTCTCAGACTCTGGGCTCCAGCTTGAAGGAGACTATGCGGCGTCTGGATATTCCGGTATATGGGGTACCATCACGTTTGTCGGATACACCGAACAAGGCACGTTCACAGCCACGGCAACGAATTAGCGTCTTCCAAACATATGCGTTTGCATCTGCGGCCTGGTTCAACATGGATTGAGCCAGGCCGCTTGTGTATCATGCCAAACCACTTTTCGAGTACGCAAAGACCGCCCTTCCCCATGCGCCGCCTCGCTCTTCTCCTCGCACTCCTCCCATTCGCCGCTCAAGCGCAGGTCGATCCCGGCGAGGTGCAGGCAGGCCCGCTGGACGGCGGCAAGATGTGGCTCTTCGAGGATCCTCCGACGGACTACCTGGAGGAGACCTATGGCTTTCGGCCCGACGAAGCGTGGTACGAGCACGCTAAACTTGCTTCGCTTCGCATGCCCGGATGCTCAGCGTCGTTCGTTTCGCCGAACGGCCTGGTGGCCACGAACCATCACTGCGGACAGGGCAGCGTAATTCAGGTAAGCGAGCCAGGCGAAGGGCTGCTGGACAACGGTTTCGCTGCCCATAGCCTGGAGGAAGAACGCCCAGTAGACGACCTATACATGGATCAACTTGTTGACATCGCAGACGTGACGGACGAGGTGACGGCGATGATCGACGCGGCCGGGGCGCAGACCGACGCAGAGGCCGCCGCGGCAGCCACCGAGGCGGTTGAGAGCATGGAGGAGGCCATGAGCGCCGATTTGGGCGACGGCTTCACTGTGCAGGTCGCCGCGCTGTACAACGGCGGGCGGTACTCGGCCTACACCTTCCGCCGCTACACAGATGTGCGCCTCGTTATGGCGCCCGAAGCCCGCCTCGGCTATTTCGGCGGTGACTTCGACAACTTCACCTACCCGCGCTACGCCCTCGATTTCTCGTTCTTCCGCATCTACGGAGACGACGGGCAGCCGCTTCACACGGAGCATTATTTCCCGCTCAGTACAGAGGGCGTCAACGAAGGCGACCTCATCTTCGTGGTGGGGAATCCGGGTTCCACCAGTCGCGGCCTGACCGTCGCGCAACTGGAGACGACGCGCGATTTCCGGGTGCCCATTGTCTTGCAGTTTCTCGACGAGCGCGTGGTGACGCTACAAGCCCACCTTGCAGAAGGTCCGGAGAACCCCGACGCAGTCCGGGGACAGCTTTTCGGATTGCTCAACTCCCAAAAGGCCTACCGAGGCCGCCGCGCCGCCCTGAACGACCGTTACATCATGCAGCGCCGTGCTGCGGCCGAGCGTGACTTCCGCAACGACAGTCCGGCTGCGGGCGAATTGATTGACGCGATGGCCGAGCTCCAGGACCAGCGCCGTGGGTTGGGCGAAGAGGATCGTGCCTTCCGTATGCTCTTCAATCGGCGGTACGGCGCTGCACTCCTGCACCGTGCGCGGGCCGCCTACGAGGCCGGCCAGGCAGGCATCGAAGACCCTGACTATGCCGCCGTGCTGGAGGTGGAGGATCGCCCGGCATCCGTCGAACTGGGTTATCTCACGTCCGAAATCCGTGGCATTCGGGGTTATTTTGAGGCTACTGGACGGGCGCTTCCGGATGCGCTGGCAGGTCCGGATGCCGAGTCCGTTGCCCGGCGGGTATTCGGTTCGTCTGTACTCTCAAGCGCCGCTTCGGCCGAGGCGGCCATCAATGCGGTGTCATTGTCGAGTGCCGATCCAGCCATCGAATTGGTGGCGGCCTTCTTTCGTGAGTTTCAGGGCTATGAGAGCGCGTCGAGCGGACTGGACGCCCGCGAGCGCGATCTGGCACGCAGGTTGGGGCAGGAGCGCTTCGCAACGTACGGTTCCTCCGTTCCACCGGACGCCACCTTCTCGCTGCGCTTCACGGACGGCATCGTGAAGGGGTATCCCTACAACGGAACGATCGCGCCCGCACACACCACGTTGTTCGGCCTCTTCGACCACCACTACAGCTACGGCGCCGATTCCGATTGGGGGCTTCCGCAGCGCTGGCTGGATGCTGCGGGCAACCTCGACATGAGCACGCCGGTCAATTTCACGTCCACCTCCGACACCATCGGGGGCAACTCCGGCTCGCCGGCGCTCAACCAGAACCTCGAACTCGTCGGTCTCAACTTCGACCGCACTATCGAGGGCCTCTTGCGCGACTACATCTACCTGCCCGACCGCGGCCGCAACGTGATGGTGGACGTGCGGGTGATCCTCGAAGCCCTAGAGAACGTCTACGGCCTCGACGACCTTGTAAACGAACTCACGACCGGTGTGATGGCGGAGTAGGGAATTGTGAGTTTGAAGTACCCTTTGTGATTTGGAGTTTGGAATTCGGTACTTCAGACTCTCAATTCCCTACGAGTCCGTTGAATTTCGTGCTCTGCCGTAGGACGCATGACTTATTTCAGCAGGTTCCTAGTACCTTCCCTGCATCTTCTGCGTGCAAGAGTATGCCCCAAACGACCGTCGCCAAGGACGCAGCCAAGGACGCAGCTAAGGACGCCGTAGTGGACGCCATCCCGAACTCGCCGGGCGTTGCGTCCGTCCTTCCGTTTCTCTACATCGCGTGGGCAGATGGCCTGTTGACGCCGACGCAGATCGAGAAGGTCAGTGCGCGGATCAAGGAGCAGGTTTGGCTGAGCGCCGAGGAGCGCGAGCAGCTCTGTGGCTGGCTCGATCCGCAAAACCCGCCGGATGCGACCACCTATTACCGTTGGGTTCGGAGGATCAAGGAGGCGGCGCGTGCTATCCCGGATGCAGCTCAGAAGTCACTGACTGAGCTTGGGTTTGAAATATCCGGTCTGGCCAATGTGGGGGGATTAACGGAGGAGGCGACGCGCGCGCTCGCGGAAATCGAGGATGCGCTCGGCATCGTGGGCCGAGAGGCAGTGCGTGAGTTGGTAGTTGAGCGGCCACTTCCTGATGGCGCGGGCGAAGTCGCTGAGATTGATGTCAGCGACTTAAAAGCGGTACTCGATGGGCACCTGATGCCGCTCCGCAACCGCATCCGAACCCTCCTCTGCGACCCTGTTTTCAGCTATCCCGACACCGAAACGCCGAAGGAGGAGATGAGGGAGATCGTTCTCGGCTGGACGCAACTCCTCGCCGATCAGGGCATCGGTGCTCTCGCCTTTCCAGAGTACGCGGGAGGGAAGGGCGACATCGAGCAATTCATCACTGCATTCGAGATGATCGCCTTCCACGACCTCAGTCTTGCGATCAAGTTCGGCGTGCAGTTCGGGTTGTTCGGGGGAAGTATCCGGGCATTAGGATCGGAGGAGCAGAAGCGGAAGTATTTAGCGGACGCCGGGTCGCTCGCCCTGCCCGGCTGCTTTGCGATGACCGAGCGCGGACACGGCTCCAACGTCCGCGATCTGCAAACGACCGCGACGTACGACGCGGCTACTCAGGAATTCGTAGTCAACACGCCGACCGAGTACGCCCACAAAGAGTGGATCGGTAACGCGGCGAAGCACGCCCGTATGGCGACGGTTTTTGCGCAACTCGTCATCGGCGAGCAGAGCCACGGCGTGCACGCATTTCTCGTTCAGATAAGGGATGAGGAGGGCAACACCATGCCCAACATTCGTATCTCTGACAGCGGCCACAAGCTGGGTCTCAACGGTGTGGACAACGGCCGCATCTGGTTCGACAACGTTCGGATTCCCCGAAAGAACCTGCTGGCCCGGTTCGCGCAGGTTGCCGAGGACGGGACGTACTCCAGCCCGATTCCGTCGTCATCGCGGCGGTTTTTCACGATGCTCGGCACGCTCGTCGGCGGGCGGATTGCCGTGGCCTCGGCCGGCCTCAGCGCGGCGAAGAGCGGCCTCACCATCGCAGTGAGGTATGGCGCGAAGCGCCGGCAGTTTGGTCCGAAGGACCGGGCCGAGATGCCTGTACTCGACTACCTCTCGCACCAGCGGCGACTTCTTCCGCTCGTGGCTACCTGTTACGCCCTCAATTTTGCGCTGCACGATCTGGCACAGCGTTATGGCGAGACGCCGGAAGGCGCCGATGTGCGGCAGATCGAAGCGGAGGCCGCCGCGTTGAAGGCCATGAGCACGGCCCACGCCACGCGCTCCATTCAGGAGGCCCGCGAGGCCTGCGGCGGCGAGGGCTATCGCGCGGAGAACCGACTCGCTCCCCTCAAGGCCGATTCCGACATCTTTACGACGTTCGAGGGCGACAACACCGTGCTCCTCCTGCAAGCTGCGAAGAGCCTACTGTCGGGCTACCAGCAGGAGTTCTCCCACCTCGATTTCTTCGGGCTTATCGGGAAGCTGGCTGAGCGCGTCGAAGTAAGGATCGGCGAAGTGAACCCGTTGAAGCGGCACCAGAATGACACCCGCCACCTCCTCGATCCCGGCGTCCACGCCGACCTGTTCCGTGACCGCGAGCGGGATCTGCTGATCTCGGCCGCCCGCCGCCTCAAAGGACGGATAGACGGCGGCATGGATTCGTTCGAGGCCTTCATCGAGGTGCAGGATCATCTCCTTACGCTGGCGAACGCGTTCGCGCAGCGCCTCGTGCTGGAGTCATTCCAGGCAGCCGTCGAAGCGGAAGACGAGGGCGAGCAGAAGGAGTTGCTCGGCAAGGTCTGCGCGCTGTTCGCCCTGTGGCATATAGAGCAGGACCGGGGCTGGTTCCTCGAACAGCACTATATCGATGCGACCAAGGCCAAGGCCGTCCGAACGGAGGTCAACGCGTTGCTCGGACAGCTTCGACCGGTTGCTGTTCCACTAGTTGATGCGTTCGGTATTCCGGATCAGCTATTGGCAGCGCCCATAGCGGTTGCAGGTTAGAAGGTTTCAGATTAGAAGATTTCTACGTTTGCGAAATTAGCACCCAGCCTCCAAAATCTTCAACCTTCCAATTTTCAATCCTTCCAACCGGTCTGCTTGATTACGTGAACACGTGATTACGTGACTCTCAGATCGGGGCTCACGTAATCACGAAATCACGTATTCAAAACCACATCCGCCACCACCGGCAAATGATCCGAACCCTTGCGCGCAGCGGGCGACGTGTGGACGTGGAGGTTCTCGAGCGTAGCGCCACGTGCATAGGCACGGTCCAGCGCCATAATGGGGCGGACGGAGGGATAGCTCGCCGGCCAGTTTGTGTTGTGATGGCGGATCAGGAACTCGCTGTCGAGGTGCCTGGCGGCTGCACTTTTTCTGCGCCACGCATTCATGTCGCCGAGCAGAATGACTGGTCCACGAGCAATCTGCGGGTGCGAGAGCAGCGATTCTACCTGACGCTTCCTGGTGCCGTCCACAATGGCCAGATGCGTTGCCGCAATCGTCAACGGCGCCCTGTCACCTTGAAACTGCACGGCCAGCGCCGACCTCTGTTCCAGTCTCCCAAACGACAGGTCGATGGCGAAGGCGGCGGCAAAGGGCCATCGCGCCAGCACCGCATTGCCAAGTTCACCTCGGCGGTGAACGCGCGTGCAGACGAACGCCATCGTGTAGCCGAGGTGATCGGCAAGTTCGATGAGAGGGTCAGGGCCGTCGAAGGGCCGCAGAACCTCCTGCAGGGCGATCACGTCGGCATCCAGTTCGTGCAGAACGGCCTCTGCTTTTGCCGGCGTGAACGATCGGCCTCCGCGCCGACCGCCCCATTTGTGGACGTTGTATGTGGCAATCCTGAAACGGTCTGCCGGGATAGTTTCTCCCGACGGAGGGGCGGCATTGTGCAACTCGGCGAGGTAGGGCGCCTTCGCCGAACGCTCCTGCCGCACATCTGCGTGAGGGCCGGCCGTCAGGCGGCGGGCCAGCTTGCGCGCATCGGATTGTCGGGGTTCAGGCATGAAAACGATGGGAAGGGCGAACCGCCCGCCGGGGCCGCAGTTTATGCTCCTTCACCTTCAATACCAACCGCCACCCCATGGATCGACTTCAGTGCAAGGCCTGCGGTTCGTACAGCATGCTCCCGATGGAGCTAATGGCCGACGAAACCGAAGAGATGGGCATCCTCAACGAAGAGGAGAGCCGCTTTTTCACCTGCCACGTTTGCGGCGACAACTGGCTTTCCGTCCGCAACGTGGACTCGGGCGACTGCAAGATCACGTTCGTCCATCAAATGGGCCTCCAGCCGCTTCTCAAGCGTGTCGCGCACATGACCACACCGGTGATTATGCAGGAGGACACAGTGGAGCACTGGGACTACTTCTTCGGCGATACCGAAGTGGACGAGGACAGATGGCGCGACCACCTCCTTTCGCGCCGGCGAATCCTCAGGTCGATTTGCAGCAATTGACGGGGGAGAGGATCATTGGCCGGTTGTTGCTGATGTAGTATTGAATACGTGATTTCGTGATTACGTGAACCCCGATCTGAGAGTCACGTAATCATGCGTTCACGTAATCATGCCGAACTTCTCAGTTTCCGGTCCCGGTTGAACTGAACCGAATAGTTCGGACCACATCGAGGAGGGCGGGGAGTTGCTCCTCAAAGACATCCTCCTGAGTGCTGACGTGGATGGCGTAGAAGGCCGGGCCGTGTTGGGTAAAGTAGATAGTGCCGAGGCGGCCGTTCCCCTGGGTGCGATACCCGGTAGCCTGGGCAAAAACCATCTCGTCAGGCGTGGCTGCTGCGATGGGACGTGCTCCAGCATAGCCGAACGCTAGTCTTCCCCCCCACCATTTGTTGCGGTCCAACGCATTCAGGCCCGTGACGCGGTAGATGATCAGGCGAGCGCCGTTGAGGCTGCTCTCCTCGTTCATGTTATTAAACATGTACGACGCGCGCTGAGGAGCATGGCTTTCGTCGCTCTCCACCGGGCCATCCCAACCTTGCGGCAAAGACAAACTGACACCCGCAACGGCGATATCCTGCTGGGCCAAAACCGGCATGGCGAGCAGGGCGAAAAGGAGGGGAAGGGCAAACAAACGCATGGCAACACGTGGAGTGGGACGTACTCGGTATCGGCTGGTAGGCCAATGCGCTAAACCTCAACGCGCCTCAACGGGCGGTGATTGTATCCGGCCCTGACATTTTCCGGATGTGGTGCTGAAACGTGGCGAGCTAGAGTCCTCAGGGAAATGAGGTGAGGTCCTGTTCAGCAGCCAGTCGCTTCATGAGTTGAATCTGCCCGGCGTGGTAAAGGTCGTGGGCGGCCACGCCCGCAATGAGTTGTGCGAATGTGTGCGTACTGCCGGAGGGTATCGTGTCGAGTTTCGCATCGTCGAGCCCTTCCACGGCCTCCCTTAGAGAGCGGTGGGTATCGGAAAGGAGCCTGAGATCTGCCTTCCAGTTGGCTTCGTCATCCGGGCGCTCAAACCAGTTCGAGCCCTTTAATGGAAAGGCGCCTCGTTTCTCCCCGATGATCCGGCGGCGCACGGTGTACTTCCAGTAGGCGCAGTGGACCATCAACTCCCAGATGGTGTGCCTATCCAGCGCTGGCCGCCACGAGGCAAGCTGTTCATTTACACCGCGTAGCACGCCTTTCAGCGTTGGACCGTGCCACGCCTTTTTGTCGAAGGCTGTGTCGAGTTGGTGGAGGAGGAGTGATCTGCTTTCCATACTATTCGATAGCGAACTCGTGGGCTGAAAATAGCGGTGGCGGCCCAAAGCTGAGCCGCCACCATACTATTCAGATTAATCGCCCGAGCCTACAAAATGCGTGCTGACCCTGTAGGAAACGCGCCGGCATTGTTATCCATTGAATAGTCCACGTGGTCAGTCGCGTTGGCCGGTATTCCACCGGTAAGAGGCTTGAGGGTAAATGGCGCCGCATCACTGTCGGGAAAGGGTTCGATGGAGATGACGGCGGTTCCGCCGGCGATGTCCGTCGGGAAAGTCTGGCCGGTCGGCGCATTCACCAGGAAATCCTCGCCTGGAAAAGGGGGCCCGGCATTTGGCCCACTGAACGGAGCTGCATCATCTACTGTGTCCACTGCAGTGAATGTACCTGTTGTAACAGGTGAGCCGTTGATGACGGCCCAGCCCTCGTACTTCCACCCGGTGGGCAAGCCGGGCAGCGTCAGGGCGGCCAATGGCGCACCGGAACTGAGATCTAAGAACCAGATGCCGCTGTTTTCATCAGTCCCGTCACCGTTCGTCGGTGTAGCAAGGATGTAGCTACCCGCGGCAGTGCTGAAGTTGTCACCGAGTGAGGAGCCGTGGGCAGGGCTCAGCGCAGCTTCAAGACTGCTGACGTCGCCGCCGAGGTATTTCGTGTCGGCAGGAACCGCGTCCGTATCGCCGGCTGGTTCAATGGTGACGACAATCGCTGACGCGCTACTGAGATCTTGACCCGTGTTGAAGTCTCCATTGGAGATCGGGCTACCGGAGAGATCCACGAGGTCGCCGTTTGCGTCCACATTAAATTTGCCGGTCGATACCGGGTTGCCGGCAATAATCGCCCAGCCTTCGTAATGAAAGCCGTTCGTCAGCGCATCCACGGCCGAAAGTGAGATCCGAAGCGTTTGGCCTGTGTTGCTGGGGGAATCGCTGTCGCAGCCTGCAAAGACCAGGGCAAGCGAAAGCGCGAAAAGAGAGCGTTGCATACTCCATCAAGGGGTTAGTGAGAAGTGACTGGCCCAGAGTTGAACCAACTGCGCCGGACGTTAGGGTAACCCGGCAGCCATAACCTCACGGATCTGTTACGCAGACCCTGGGGGACTCGTTTGTGCCCTACTCAACAAATCCTCGCTACTAAAGCGACATTCAAGTGGAGGTAACGAGCCACGCGCTACCGTGAAGAGAGGTTAGCCCCAACACCGACTTTGGCAGGTGCATGCCCGCAATATCGAACGGCACCCTCGAAGGGGCAAAGAGCATCCCGACCAGTGAATCGATTCAATCCCTGAAGCCGACCGATCTATCTTCGGCTCCATGAGTGACTCCTCTATCGTCCGAACCGGTCTTCAGCGGCTCGTCTTGGGAGATGCCGGAGACCATCTCCGGAACGCCCGCTCGGGGCTGATCCTGCATCCAGCGTCGGTGGCGCTGGACCTTTCCCTCGCCGTCGACGCCCTCAGGGAATCCGGCTTCAGGCTCGAAGCCCTCTTCGGCCCGCAACACGGGGCCAGGGGGGAGAAGCAGGACAACATGATCGAGTCAGATTCCTACACCGATGCCCGCAGCGGCCTCCCGGTGCACTCTCTCTACGGCGAGGTTCGCAAGCCGACCGCTGTCATGCTCGATGGCCTCGAGGTGCTGCTCTTTGACCTCCAGGACGTTGGCGTTCGCGTCTACACGTTCGTATGGACCATGGCACTCGCAATGGAGGCCTGCGCAGAAGCGGAGGTTCGATTCGTGGTGCTGGACCGCCCCAACCCAGTGGGCGGAAGCGTGTTGGAAGGACCGGTGCTCCGGCCGGGCTACGAGTCCTTCGTCGGGCTGCACCCCATCCCCTTGCGTCACGGCCTTACCGCCGGAGAGCTGGCGCTTTGGCTCAATGACGTCCGTGGGATCGGATGCGAGCTGGAGGTGATCCCGATGGAAGGGTGGCGGCGAGACATGCTCTGGGAGGATACAGGGCTGCCTTACGTCCTCCCGAGTCCGAACTTGCCCACGCCCGTTTCCTGCGACGTTTATCCGGGCATGGTGCTCATTGAGGGGACCAACCTCTCTGAGGGCCGCGGAACCACCAGGCCATTCGAGCTTGTAGGCGCACCCTACCTCGATCCGGAACGACTTGCGCAGGCGGTGGCTCCTGAACACCTCCTTGGAGCTCGGCTGCGCCCCTGCTGGTTCGAGCCGACGTTTCAAAAGCACGAGGGTCTACTATGCGGGGGTGTTCAGCTCCACGTGACGGATCGGGCGGCGTTTCGGCCAGTGACCACGGCGGTCGCCCTCCTGAAGGCCGCGAAGGAGCAAACTCCTGACGCGTTCAGCTGGCGCCCGCCACCGTACGAATACGAAGAGCGGCTGATGCCGATCGACATCCTCTGGGGCCACGACGGGCTACGGAAGGGTCTCGACGCCGGTGTATCCATGGAAGAGCTACTCGGTGACGCAGAAGTAGAGTGCGCCGAGTTTCTGGCCGCCACGCGCCCCCATCGTTTGTATTGAGGCCGGGTTGAGCTCGCGGCCGGGGTGGGCGCTAAACGAACGGAAAGACGCATTTGCCCAGGCAGGTTTGTTCTACCGCAGGGACGTGATATATCACGTCCGGGCACGATGTATCGTGCCCCTACCCGGATTCTCCTCTTCAGGTATGTTCTTCCGCCACGGCCACGTACTCAGCAATAGCCTCGCGGACGTTTGCTAATGCCTCGTCCTCCGTTTTCCCGTCAGACCAACAGCCTGGAAGACCGGGACACGAAACGCTGTATCCTTCATCCGTTTGCCGGATCGAAACGCGATAGGTCGTTGTCATAGGGATATGCTGGTGAACTGCTGCCTGACAAACCGCAGTCACGCAGATGTTGATTTCTTGCGCTCGCTTATCAGTGTGAAACGAAGTCTCAGGCCAGGCTACTCGGTGACGCAGAAGGAGAGTGTGCCGAGTTTCTGGCCGCCACGCGCACCTATCGTTTGTATTGAGGCCGCCTTCTAGAAACTGTACCGCAACAACACCCCCAGATCCCGCACCCGATTGCCTTCGATCTCGTTGTTGCCGGAGGAGACGCGGGTGACGTTCTCGAAGATGGTCTCGGCGAGTTTCACTTGCAGGCGGAGGCCTTCGAACGGTGTGATGGTGACCAGGGCGTACCTGCGGATGCCGCGCCCGCTGAGGGCCGGGATGGCGAAGACGCCCGTCAGGTCGTTCTCATACTGGTAGATGCGGGAGTCGAAGTCGTCGGTGTCGAAGAAGGTGAGGCGGGTGTCGAGGCGAAGCCACGACGTTGCCTGCCAGCGGATGTCCTGATAGAGCAGCACGCCGAAACTGGCTGCCTCTGCGCCCTGCGCCACGAACCGCGACCCCTCGATACGCGAGCGCAGGCGGAGGCCGCGGTTGGCGTCGTATTCCCCTTGAAAGCGGAGCGTCTGCCGGGTCTCGTTCAGGAGGCCACCGACCTCGGAGCCTGGGATGCCGTTCGGGACGTCTGTGCCCGTTTCCTTCGTTTCGGTCCGCGCCTGCACGTACCAGCGCAGCCAGCGCTTTGGCTTGTGCTCGATAAACAGCAGCGATTCGTGGCCGCGCGAGGGTCTCGGCAGGCTGAACCGCAGCCACGGGAAACGGTACTGGTCGGTGTAGAAGGCCACGGTGAGGCTCCGAAACGGTTTCACGCGGACGCCCGCGTAGATGCCGGTTTCGTTCTGCCCTACGCCATTGCGCTCGCCGAATGGATAGCCGTGGAGCGTGGTGAAATCGCGCGGGTAGTGGCGGCCGAGGACCAGCACGTCGGTCTTGTTGCCGAGTTCTGCGGAGAGGCCGACAAGCCCGCCGATGGCGCCCGACGGAGCTCGCGCCACTTCTCCAAAGCCCTGCAGCGACCGGGTTCGGATGTCGAAATAGAAACTCGCCATGGTGGCTTCGCTTCCGGCGAATTCGAACAACTCGTCCGGGCGGTCACCGGCGACAAGAGGAGAGTCAAACTGAGCGCGGTAGCCGACCACGCCCACGCGCCCGCCTACGTTGTCCGAGTCGATGCGGTATTCCACCGCGCCGCCGACCAACGTTTCGCCGAGCGCGTCTTTGCGCGCGATCTCGGTTTCTGTACGGTGCAGGCCGTCCTGGCCGAGGCCCGTCACGAAGTCATCGGAGACGCCTGCCGGGAGGTCCGGATCGAAAACATCCAGCGAATCAAACTCGACGATGGAGGCGTCCAGATTGCGCCGCGAGGCGAAGGCTGAGACGTACAGGTACGGCGTCACGCCAATGGTTGCAGCCGCACCGCGGAGGAAGCGGTTTTCCTCCACCGATCCGTATGGGCGGATGCCCCGGCCGCTGCGAATCGGCCCGCGTGCCGCGTCCGGGCCCTTCCCGAATCCGCTGGACCGCCAGAAGACGAGCCCCTGCCCGAACTCGGCCGCGTAATCGCCCACCACGAGGGCGTCAATCCGGCCGATCCGGTTGATGGCCACGTGCGCCGAGGTGTAGTCGTAGCCGGGCTGCCCGTCGAACCCAAACACCTCGCCGGGATCCTTTTCGAGGGTTACGTTGATGGATACGTTGCGGCGGTACTTCGCCTGAAGGCGTGTGTAAATCCGCTCGGGCGAACCCGCGTAGGCGCGCGTGGAGTCGTCGCCTTCGAAACCGCGCGCCAGTGTCAGCCGCCGCTGGAAGCGCTGCGTGGCCGTGTAGCGCAGGTTGTTGAGAATTTCCGAGACGCGCGGCACGGCAGGGAAGGCGGAAGGCGCCGGCGCCGCCACATCAAGCGCCTCGCCGATGGTGAGGTAGGGCCTGATCTCCAGATAAACCTCCTCCGTAATCCCATCCACCTCCTGCAGAACGGGAATCGATGGAAACGGGCCGTTACCGATTCGGAAGCGGACGATGGCGCCGGCGAGCAGCGGGCTCAGGGCGGGAATGAGGGCCAGCCCCTCGACCGTGGCGCTGTTGATGTCGAGCGGGTTTTCGCGTAGCTCGGTGAGCAGTTCCAGGAGCTCCGTCGGGTCGCCGGTTACGTCGTCTTCGGTGAGCGTTTCGAGAAGGGTCGTCTCGTCCGGGG
>JADFQN010000067.1 GCA_022561755.1 Bacteroidota bacterium | reverse complement strand
GGGGGCGTCGGTGAGGACGACGCGGAGGGAAGCCGTGCCGGTGTCAGCGTTGTCACAGCCTGAGAAGGCGACGACGAACGCGAGGA
The DNA here is from genome assembly GCA_022561755.1 of Bacteroidota bacterium. Classification (GTDB taxonomy): domain Bacteria; phylum Bacteroidota; class Rhodothermia; order Rhodothermales; family Rubricoccaceae; genus JAHEJB01. Next base: position 16,371 of record JADFQN010000067.1, on the reverse strand, counting down.
GCAGGACGGTGAGTCGGATACGCATGGGATGGGGAGGTGGTTGACGATCGGTCAGAGCCCCGCACTTGCGCGGGCTATCAATCCTGTAACAAATATCGGCGTCCGGGTCTCGACGCGCAAATGACGTGCCTTTTACGTCACGTAGAGCATACAATCCACAGGAGTAGTCCCGGCCGAGAGTGCCCTTCAACGCCGTCCTGCCCGTCTACGATTCCACGCTCGTCGTACCAACGCCGGCTTCGGACGCTGATGGCGGACTCCGGGCGCTGCTTTGAGTCAGTTCGCGGCTGCCACCGGCCCGGAAGTGGCTACAAGTTCATCGGCAATATCGTTGCACGATTGGGGAATGGGTACCGCTACGGGCGCTCGGCCCACTTCCGATATCCGATAAGGCGGATCCCGTTGGGAACGAGTAGGTTGAGACCTGGATCTATGACCGCCTCGCTGGCTTCCACGTAGCAAGTCTTGGCAATCCCACGGATGTCGAGCGGCTCAAACGCGGTGATTCCTCCCGCCAGCAACTTGTTGTCGCCGCCCACATACTTGACGGCGCTGTATGTACAGAGGGTGGCGGCAATGAAGGCGGTTGCCGAACGGGGGCTTTTGTCGTCTGAATTACCGGAAAGGTGGGGGACATAGGACAGTGCTAGTTAAGGGCACATAACGTCCTTCATGTTACCCTAAGAACAGTCTCTGCGCTACGCTTCCTGAATGTGGGTAGTGGGTCAGTTTGAAATCTGACTACGGCACTGGACTAGGCTTCTGCCTGCACGGCGTCCGAGGTGGGACGGGCGAGGGCGAGTAGTAGAAGAACCCCCAACACTACCACGGCTCCCCACCTCACTAGCGCGATCCGCTCCCAGGCAGCGCCGCGACCTTGAAGATCAGGATCAACCGTGTCGCTGTAAGCTGAGGAGACGATGTCCAGATATTCTGGAAAGACGAAGGCGAACGATAACGCGTTGATGATGACAAATCCAACGCACGAGGTCAGAAGGAGCCATCGGCGGGGAGTTCTCCAGTTAAGGGCGAGCGCGATGACGAACAGGAGCATGGTCAGCGACGTGGCCACCCTCCAGAAACCGCTGCTGTCGTATGCGTAATCACCTTGGAACATTTCGAGAGACCTCGGCGGCTCCGCGAGCACAGTCGATGCGATGACTACCTGAGCGAACAGGTCTGCGCCTACCACAACGAACAAGCTGATGACAAGCGTTATTAGAGCAACGTTCTTTAGATCCTGGGCCTCTTGCATAGGTACCTCGCTTAGCTGTGACTCACGCGCTGGAACGTAAAGAATATCCTTGATCCAAAGTCAGGCGGGTTAATATGGCCCCTAGGGCAACCGATAATAAAGCGGAGTTTGCACTAAAAGCCTTGCCGGCCCACCGGCGTGCCTATGCGATCTGTCGTCCGCTTCGTTAGCTCACTTTTTCTACCGCCTTCCGTCTCGTCGTGGGATTGGAAGCTGCACTCGGATATCTACGTCTTGCGCCTGGTGGCGTCTCTGCTTGTTGTGTTGCTTCCGGCGTCTGCGGTGTTCTTCTACGGAACGCAGCCCACAGCTACGGAGGCATGGCTGCTGCGAGGAGCAATGACGCTGGCTGCCGCATTGGTATTGGCGTGTACGTTTTTATCAAGATGGGTGAAAAACAACGCCGGCTTCTTGCTGCTGCTTCTCGCGATTCTAATTACAGCCTGGTCAGCATTTAGCGCGTCGACCAACAGCTTTGAAGTTGACTATGCCATCGGCTCTTTTATGATGGTCGTGGCCACTGCGATGTTTGTGAGTCTGGCGTCCGACACACTGTTACCAGTTACCATTTACAGCATTTTTTCTTTGACGTTGTCGGTCCTCTTGATGTTCATCACGCCCGAACTGGAGGTCGACGCAAGTGTTTACATCGCGTCGATGCTGATAGCTTTGTCCATCGTGTATGTGGCGGCGAGTGCGCGCATACAAGTTCAGGATGCGCTGTCCGAGCAAGAGGGCCATTTGGCCGAAGCACAACGCTTGGCATCGGTAGGCAACTGGGAGGTTAATCTGCAAAACGGCCAGGCCAGATGGTCGACAGAGATGATCCGTATTCTGGGTCTCGATCCCGAAAGCAATCTCCGATCTTTCGATGAGTTCGCCGACCGTGTCCATTCGGTCGATCGCCCAGCTTTGAAGAGTTTCTGGGGCACCCTTCGGAACGGCCACCAACACGACGATATCACGCTTGGCCTGGACGCTGTTGACAGCACGGTGCGAACGATCAGATTGCGCGGTGCGTATGCACCGGCCACGTCTAACCGCCCGGAACGACTGCACGGTACTTGCCTCGATGTTACTGAAGAGACGGGGCGCGCTCAGGTACTTCTGAGGGCAAAAGAAGACGCCGAGGAGATGGCGCGGCTCAAAAGCACGATCCTTGTTAACATGAGCCACGAAATACGAACGCCCCTGACCGCCATCATTGGCTTCGCCCAGGTACTTAGCCAGGAGGTCGACTCCGAGAAGCGAGAACTAGTGAAGCCCATTGAGGAAAGCGGCAAGCGACTGCTCTCCACCCTCGATTCGGTGCTCCACCTCGCTCGCATAAAGTCGGACAGCGTGGCCCTCAGCATAGAGCCGGTCGATGTAGGAGAGGGGGCGCATGACCTGGCTGACATGTTTCGCCCACTGGCGAACAAGAAGGGCTTGACGCTTATCGTAAACGCTCCGGTCTCCGGTGTTACCGCCAGCGCCGATCGGCATGCTTTGAACCGTGTGTTTTCAAACCTCCTGTCAAATGCAATCAAATTCTCGGAAACGGGCAAAATTATCCTTTCTGTCAAACAGACGGATTCGATAGTTTACATCCGTGTGAGTGATACGGGATGTGGAATCGGCCAGGGGTTTTTGCCCAAGCTGTTCGAAGAGTTCCGCCAGGAGTCCACGGGTGATACACGCCGCCACGAAGGCAGCGGTCTCGGCCTCGCGATCACCAAAGGGCTCGTCGAGTTGATGCGGGGCACAATCGAAGTAGACAGCACGGTTGGAGAAGGAAGCGTGTTCACCGTAAAACTGCCGCGAGCCGTAGACGCGGGTACGCCTGTACCACAACCACACGTGCTGCAAACACCCATCTCGTGACGCTACTGTTACCGAACTTGGACAACTCGTTGGGTGGCGCTCGCCCTGTCGAGAAACCCTCAGGGTAGAGTGATAGGCCACATTAAAAGATTACGCCTCAGAAATCGAAAGAATTGTTGACACGGGCCAGTTCCGAAACATCAAAGAACGAATGGATTAGCGTGGAAGACAGATGTGAAGCCCTCTCCTTCTGAGCCTACGCGCCCAATAATGGCCACAACCTCAGCGCAGTCAGGGAGCGCGCGCGGCACGATGGCAAGCGGTCAGCATCCTTGACGGCCCTAAAGTGGCCAATAAATCCTCGTACGCGTTCCCAAGCACGCAAGGAAGCGTTCAGTGAAGGCGGTGGAAATACTCGCGGATGACGACAAACACCCCGGCCTCCACTCCAAAGAGGTCTCAGGGAAAATGGGTGCGTGGTCTGTTCGCGTGAGCAAGGACTACCGAATGGTCGGATACCGAGATGGGGAAACCGTCACGCGGTTCTGGATTGGAACCCACACCAACTACGATAAGCTGCTGAAACGGCTGGGTAGAGGACTGTCGCTGCCGTCGTAGACGCCGAGCTGTTCGTCATCTTCGCCGCCTACGATGGCATCGACTTCGATTTCCATCTCATTAACGGGTACTTAGCCGAGTTTTGAAATACTGGGACTACGCCAACTGTAAACGGCTCGGCTGCCCGGTCGCCGTACTCACATCGGTATGAAAGAATGTCGAGAAGATCGTTCTCGGCCGCCGGCCGCCAGTACTTGAATGTTGCGTGTCAATCGACTATATAACTGAGCCTGGTTTTTTCACCAGACAAATTGCCTTCAGGCCGTTGGTGATCGCCACAGCACCCTCCACGGGAGTACGTACACAGTCAGACACTTCCCTGCGTACGATTGCCCGGAGAAACAACAATCACCAACGGCCCCGAAGGACACTTCAGCCGTATTTCATTACTCCTCAGAATAAGCGACCATGCGGAATCCTGCCAAGAGTTCTCGACGCATGACAAGCACTTCGGCCGTGGGGCGATAGTGGATGGTGGCGCCACCGCGAAGATCAAGGGAGCCGCTAGTAATGAGACTTCCGTAGATTACTACTTCGCCGTGAAATTTAAGGGTACCGTTCGTAAACAGCTGAGCCCAGACCTCATCAGAGCCGCTCATGAGTATGTCGCCGACGGAGTAGATAGCGAGACTGCTCGTCTCTCCATCCGGGTACGTCGATACGTCCGAGTGAACGAGGCCTTTAATCATAGTCTCAGCTTCGCCAATGAATATGGCGTAGCCTTCGACAAGGAGGTCTTCCAGACGCATACTACCTGGGCAGTAAATTACGAGCGGGTCGGCCGCACTCCCGCCCGGAAGCGTACCGGATAGATCGCAGTTCCACTTACCGGATGCACTCCACGAACCAGGCATGTCCGTTTCCACGTTCACGTCGATTCCGAACTCATTGGCCAGTTGAAGTGGATCGAGGATGGGGATGAGCACTGGTTCTGAGTAGGCAATTACGGGATCGCCATCCGGATTGTAGTTGGGATCAAACACCACATCGCCATGCGGAGCATCGATTGAGCCGGAGTACGAACCGAAACCAGCTACGTTTGCAGACTCGCCATCGACGTCAAGGTCGGAGTTCGTGTGCACGCTCGCGTTGAGCGTGGCCCCCGTAGAGTCCGTAACACCGATCGACAGAATGTTGCCTGAGCCACCTATTCCAAGATCGCCACCAACCAATAGACCATATTCAAACCCAGGAGGAACGGCCGAAGTGACCGGCTGAATGACGATTCTAACGGTTCTCGTCACTTGGTGGTTGCCCGAGGCAGTAACCGAGCCCTCGGAGATAATCGTCGCGGTTGTCCCGGAGACGGTAACGACGACGTCATAGGTACCTTGGTCGAAGTACCCTTCAAATGATTCGTTGGTGAACGAGCTTGCGAGGTGTTGCATGGCTCGCTCGGTGCCCGCGATTGCGACACTCCTGGCGAGTACGGCGTACTCGTCGGCGGCTACTCCGCGGTTGGTTTCGTGCATCTGCAGTTGTGTACTCGCGAAATAAGCGCCGCCTATTAGGACAAAGCCAAGGACGGCTGCGATTGAAAGGACGTTTCCCATGATGGTAGGTGGTTGGTTAGAACAAGGGGTTGAGAATGGGCGGATGAATGGTGGTTTCCCATCGGGAGTCCTCAAACTCAGATGGGCTTGACGCAGCCGAACGTGCGATCGGCGTCATGGCGTCAAGGCGAACGTGGAGGCCGGCGGCGGCGTCAGGTCCTGACGCAGGCGCGCCGGAGGCGTCCAAAAACTCTATCTGCCAATCGACGAGTTGGAACGCAGTTCCGCCATCCGGCTGGCCGTCTACAAACCGCTCTATGCGGTAAGTCTGGACACCATCGTACACCTCTCCCAACGTCCGGCGGTAATCGACCAGTTGCTCCGCACTGCTTCCAGGTGAGACGCGAGCGAAGAATTGGAACGAACTATCGACCTCACTAACCGACGTTACCCTGCTTAGGCAGCGGGCGTCGTTGAGCACGACCTCTTTGAATGAGGCGACGTGTCTGTTCAGACTGTAAAAGGCAGTCGCATCTATGGACTCCTTCTGGCCGGCTTGAAGGTTGCTCGCAATAATTAGGAGCACGACGCTTGCCACCAACACGGCTATGATGTTGTCGTAAATAAACTGCATGTGTCTAACCGACAGGGTAAAACGGGCGCACTACCAGTCGCAACGAGAGCCGCACGAAAAGAGCTGAGAAAGCGTAACGGATACAGCGGGCTGAACGCCCAATGCCGTGACGCGAATGGATACTTGCTTAAGTGTGGTTGGACTAGTGGAGGCGGTCCCTGCACTGATATCCTGCACATAGCCGACGACGGAATCAACGCTAAAATGCAACGTGTCTAGTCGCGTCGTTCTGGAGACAGTCTTGGTGACAGCATCAAAATCGTCGAGCTCGTCGTCTGCAACGTCAGGACCTGTGCCATGAGCGTCACGCCGCACCTGGAGCGAGTCGAAGAGATGCTCGGGGTCGGAAGGGAGCGGTAAGAGGGTTGATAGCTCCGAAGAGGACAAAATCCTGTTAGCTTTGGTCGCCTCGTCAAAAGCTAGAAGACGCATTTCGTTCAGCCGGTCGATGCCGACCTGCGTCGCCATCGTTGTCACTTCGATGTCCACTTTTTCTGTTTGAGTTCGCATGGCGTGACGCCCCTGTTGAAGCGATAGGAACGTGAGAATTCCGATGGCAGCGAGGGCCAGAAACGTTTGAGGCATAGATAGAAAACGAAGGGGTTAGATCGGAGGATGGGACACACCCAACGAGAAAGCCGGAACGGCTACGGCTGCGATGAGGTCTGTGGCATGGTTGTGTGCGTTGGTGGGGTAGTGATCTGCACACCTGCTAAGCGATCACTGTGCCGGCGATTCCGGGGCGCCTCTCCCAGGCCCGCCGCCTAGACCGGCGTCGATACCCTGGGCGCGGTATTCGCGTGCCGTTACGTGCTCGGTCCATGTGCCGGTGTTGATCATTTCGTCACCGTCGAATCCCAGGGGGTCACCGACCGCAGCGATCTGCGCCAGGTCGAAGCCAATCCGGACGTTGGGGCCGAGCTCGAGATACGTACCGAAGAGGCCACCGCTCTCGATCATGTCTCGCAGCGCCTGCTCGTCAGCCTCATGCTCGGCCACTTCGTCGGCGCGCATGTGCCAGTAGATGGAAGCCTCGTAGAGCTTCCTGCCGTTCGAAGCTCTCCGCAAGCGAATCGTCAGGGCGCTCTTGCGTCCCCAGCTCTCGCCGATGCAGATCGGCCAGCTGTCGCAACTGCTCGTGCTGTCCCACCGCTTCTTCAACATCCGGAGGCTGAGTACATCTATGATAAAGGTATCCAGGTCGTCGGCATTGAAGTTCTGCGTCCTGTCAATACGGCCGGAGCGGGCAAATGCGCCGAAGCCGTTCATCACGGTGCCGTTGTATACCTGCGGTTGCCCGTTTATGTCCAGCATATACGTGGCGTAGCCGTGGTTGCTCTCGTTCTTGAATTCTAGATAGACCGGTGTACTTCCCAACTCATCCAACATCTCCCGGAAGTAGGTCCATTCTTCATGGCGGTCGGATCCGCTCTCAGCGAAGTACACCGTACGCTCTTCGGGCACATCGATATCGAAGCGGTGCTTGTGTTGATACCAGGGATAGTACGGATCCCATATTGGGCTGTTGATGCCGCCCGACCCCGGCCAGCTTCCGGTGCTGGTTCCCCGCATGACGGTCAGGTCCATGTGGCCACCCGGAGGAACGGCGACATGGTCGATCACCAGCGAACCGCTGATATCCACCGTGGCCGCCCCTCCCATCTCGATGGGTAGGTAGTTCTCCATACTGTGGACAATCACGATGCCGTCCCATCGAAGCTCGGGGCTTGCGCCGGTCATCGTGATCGGGCCTTCTACAATGAGAATACCATTTCCGTCCACCGTGGCATCATCGATGGTGAGGCCACCGGTAATGCGCACAATCAGCGGGGTGGCGCCGAAATTCTGTATGGTGCCGCTGTACGTGTGTGGGCCGGCGATGGTGATGTCGCCCATGTCCATTGCGCCGACGGCGGTATAGTACAGCTCGGAAGCGTCGGCTACATTCAGATCATCCAGATAGCCCGAAGCCAGCATATCGCTGTCATTAAAATCACCGCCGGATCCACCGGCCGCGCCGAATGCACTGGTTAGTCCGTCTTCCATCGTGTCCCAGGGTAACAGCGAGTGAAGCTGAAGCTCGTGGTAGCGCCGGTCATCAAACTGAACAGGAAGGGCATCGGGCCCCCCATCGATAGTTGTGCCCGGATCTACATCGGCCGTGGCGTAGGGTACGTCGAGCCAGATTGGTCCTGGGAAGTCCATCGGATCCCATTCGTATGTGCTTCGGATTGTGTGCGTCGAACCGCCGGAGTGACCGGTCACGGTGAAGTCGACCGTTTGGCCATCAGCGGCCGGTACATAGCTGTCCACCGTAAAACGGCCGTCTTGCACGAGGTTCTCCGTGAAACCGAGGCTTGGTTGAAAGCCGTCCGTTCCCAGCATGCCGCTAAGAATGAGGCTGTGTCCGCTTGTTGCTGCATTGCGGGCGAGGAGATCGCCCTGAACATCCCTGCGCTCAAACTCCGTTTCGTTGGAGTTCATCCGAGTGTGGAACGTGAGGAGTGAGCCGCCGAGCACGGCGACCATAACGAAGAGGAGTGTAAGCTTACCCATGCCAGGAGGGATTAGTTTGTGCGAGGAATGGCTGGATTTGAAAGATCGTTTGCCGCCGGGCTTCGGCCAGATGCTGACGCAACCCGGCGAGAAGTCTAGATTTCTGACCCCGGTGGAGGAGGAGGAGGTGGAGGAGGCGGTGGAGGAGGCGGTGGAGGAGGCGGTGGAGGAGGCGGTGGAGGAGGTGGTAGTGAGCTGCCGCCGCCATCATCATCCGGCGGATCGCCGTCTCCAGGCGGATCGCCTTCGCCAGGCGGGCCGTCCTCTTCGGGTGGGTCGGGATCCGGAGGCAACGGTGCATCGGGCAGATCCGGCCATGGTGATGGTATCGACACAGACGGATCAAGGGGTGTCGCGGAATCCACGGCTAGTGCCGGCGGGCGGAAGGTAAAAGCCTGGCGCGTCTGGCTTATGCGGGACGTATTCTCCTGGTCGCCCGCCAGTCGAGTCACGCGGCTGTTGGCGGCTTCGAGCTCGACGCGCACAATGCGGAAGTCGTCGGGCTCGTTCCCGTTGGTGACGATTGTGCCGGCGTCACGCGAGATCAGACTAACCTTGAAGCCGACGAGGGTCTCGGTACTGCCCCCATCAAAAACGTACCCGGAGCCCTCATTAATGTAGCGTCCAATCCTATAGCGCGTCGTCGGCGTTCCGTTTACATATACTTGCAGATAGGTGTCTTCCAACCGGTAGGCTACGGCGACGAGATCGGACAAATCGCCCATGGTCGGATCGGCGAGTGTGAGGAATCGCAGTTCCGTCGTGTTGTCACCACTTCGCCACACACGCGCTCTCTCGCCCGTTTGGTCGGAGTTGCGTATGTTTTCCAGGTCGCGCTCCAGCGTCTCCATGATCGAAAACGACTGCACCTGGACGTTGTGGTGTATCGTGTTTTCCGCAGCCGTTTGATTGCCTCGCTGCTGCACAAAGAGAAGCACGCCGAGAAGCGAGGTGCCAACAATGATGGCGGTAAGATGGTCGAGGAGGATAGACATGGCAGATTTGTGTTTTTCGTAATAGTTGGTCTGGGTGGTTAGCCGTGGATTGTTTGCCACGCGGGCGTCAGCACCTGAATCAGCCGGACCATGACCTGGGCACGGCCTGCGGGATTTGATTCGAGCTCGGCTACAGTCACCGCCACTTCCTTAGCAAGCGTCGGGCTTGCAGAAGTCTCGTCCGGATTGTCGGGATCGACGTAGCGGATCTCAGCGGTAGCCATGACTTCGATATCTTGTCCGTACCAATCCACAGAGAGCGTGTCGATGTAGTTGTGGAAGTCATCGATGTCGTCGTACAGACTGCGGTCTGATTCGCCTCCGTCCGGTCCGATGGCTGAAAGCCCCGATACATCCGAACGGAGGGTGCTGCTTCCCACGTCAGCTTCGTCGTATGCGAAGCTGGTAATCAGGGTCAACTGATCGCGAGCTACGTCGGTAGCCGCAAGCTCAATCTCACTCCCAATTGCCGCTTGCTCGAGGCGCTCGTTGGCCTTATGCTGGTTCAGCGCAAAGAATGAGAAGACCAGGATTGCGCAAACGGCGAGAAGAGTCTGTGGCATGGTTGTGCTGGATGGTGGGGTAGTGATCTGCACACCCATTAGCGATCCCTATGCCGCCCCCCGTGCCGTTACGTTTACCTCGTGTGATTGCAACGTTTGTGGAAGGGCCTGTCGTGCCGCTCAATTTTACTTCGGCACGGTGGCGGATTCTTTATCCAATCCCTTCGGACAAACTTATTTGCTTAAGAAAGAATTTGTCCCGGACGGGGACGAATCTCACGTTGAGATGGAAAAACCGGTTAGGCCGGGGTTCATTGGATCACTTCGAGAATGGGGTCGTGGCGCCAACAATCGTGAGGAGTCTGTCGGGTTTAGGGGTTCGTAGCGAGGCGAGTGGGGAATCGAGACCATTTTTTCGATCTTTTGAGGCGTCCCGCAGTACTGCGGGACAACGAAAAAGATCGGGGGAACGGGCCGACTTACCGCCGCCGCAGTAGAATCATCCTAAATCCGACAGACTCCTAAATACGCTTCGACAGCAGGCCCCAATCCCATGAGCAGCACATCCGCCACGAGCGCCTGCCCAATGGATAACTCCAGTACCCCCGGCACGGCCTGGAGGAAGTGGCCGAGATTATCGAGGTCGAGGTCGTGGCCGGCGTTTATCCCCATGCCCAGGTTCCGTGCAGCCTTGGCTGCAGCCACGTATGCCGGTAGCACGGAGTCGGCGTGGCCGTTTGAAAACGCATCGGCATAGGGGCCGGTGTAGCGTTCCACCTGGTCTGTACCCAGCGCATGGGCTCGTTCGATTTCTGCCGGGTTTGGATACATTACAGGGTATTCGGCAAGCTGGTCTAGTCGCTCTTTAATCCTATTAAGAAGCTCATCTGCGGCCGCGATTATCGTGCGCTCGTCACCATCCATAAGGAAGACAAACAACAGACAAATTGCCTTCAGGCCGTTGGTGATCGCCACAGCATCCTCCACGGGAGTACGTACACAGTCAGACACTTCCCTGCGTACGATTGCCCGGAGAAACAACAATCACCAACGGCCCCGAAGGACACTTCAGCCGTATTTCATCACTCCTCAGAATAAGCGACCATGCGGAATCCTGCCAAGAGTTCTCGACGCATGACAAGCACTTCGGCCGTGGGGCGATAGTGGATCGTGGCGCCACCGCGAAAATCAAGGGAGCCGCTGGTAACGAGACTTCCGTAGATGTTTATTTCGCCGCGAAATTCAAGGGTACCGTTCGTATACAGCTGAGCCCAGACCTCATCAGAGCCGTTCATGAGTATATCGCCGGCGGAGTAAATAGCGAGACTGCTCGTCTCTCCATCCGGGTACGTCGATACGTCCGAGTGAACGAGATGATCAATCCCAGTCTCACCTTCGGCAATGAATATTGCGTAGCCTTCGACAAGGAGGCTTTCCAGACGCATACTACCTGGGCAGTAAATTACGAGCGGGTCGGCCGCACTCCCGCCCGGAAGCGTACCGGATAGATCGCAGTTCCACTTACCGGATGCACTCCACGAACCAGGCATGTCCGTTTCCACGTTCACGTCGATTCCGAACTCATTGGCCAGTTGAAGTGGATCGAGGATGGGGATGAGCACTGGTTCTGAGTAGGCAATTACGGGATCGCCATCCGGATTGTAGTTGGGATCAAACACCACATCGCCATGCGGAGCATCGATTGAGCCGGAGTACGAACCGAAACCAGCTACGTTTGCAGACTCGCCATCGACGTCAAGGTCGGAGTTCGTGTGCACGCTCGCGTTGAGCGTGGCCCCCGTAGAGTCCGTAACACCGATCGACAGAATGTTGCCTGAGCCACCTATTCCAAGATCGCCACCAACCAATAGACCATATTCAAACCCAGGAGGAACGGCCGAAGTGACCGGCTGAATGACGATTCTAACGGTTCTCGTCACTTGGTGGTTGCCCGAGGCAGTAACCGAGCCCTCGGAGATAATCGTCGCGGTTGTCCCGGAGACGGTAACGACGACGTCATAGGTACCTTGGTCGAAGTACCCTTCAAATGATTCGTTGGTGAACGAGCTTGCGAGGTGTTGCATGGCTCGCTCGGTGCCCGCGATTGCGACACTCCTGGCGAGTACGGCGTACTCGTCGGCGGCTACTCCGCGGTTGGTTTCGTGCATCTGCAGTTGTGTACTCGCGAAATAAGCGCCGCCTATTAGGACAAAGCCAAGGACGGCTGCGATTGAAAGGACGTTTCCCATGATGGTAGGTGGTTGGTTAGAACAAGGGGTTGAGAATGGGCGGATGAATGGTGGTTTCCCATCGGGAGTCCTCAAACTCAGATGGGCTTGACGCAGCCGAACGTGCGATCGGCGTCATGGCGTCAAGGCGAACGTGGAGGCCGGCGGCGGCGTCAGGTCCTGACGCAGGCGCGCCGGAGGCGTCCAAAAACTCTATCTGCCAATCGACGAGTTGGAACGCAGTTCCGCCATCCGGCTGGCCGTCTACAAACCGCTCTATGCGGTAAGTCTGGACACCATCGTACACCTCTCCCAACGTCCGGCGGTAATCGACCAGTTGCTCCGCACTGCTTCCAGGTGAGACGCGAGCGAAGAATTGGAACGAACTATCGACCTCACTAACCGACGTTACCCTGCTTAGGCAGCGGGCGTCGTTGAGCACGACCTCTTTGAATGAGGCGACGTGTCTGTTCAGACTGTAAAAGGCAGTCGCATCTATGGACTCCTTCTGGCCGGCTTGAAGGTTGCTCGCAATAATTAGGAGCACGACGCTTGCCACCAACACGGCTATGATGTTGTCGTAAATAAACTGCATGTGTCTAACCGACAGGGTAAAACGGGCGCACTACCAGTAGCAACGAGAGCCGCACGAAAAGAGCTGAGAAAGCGTAACGGATACAGCGGGCTGAACGCCCAATGCCGTGACGCGAATGGATACTTGCTTAAGTGTGGTTGGACTAGTGGAGGCGGTCCCTGCACTGATATCCTGCACATAGCCGACGACGGAATCAACGCTAAAATGCAACGTGTCTAGTCGCGTCGTTCTGGAGACAGTATTGGTGACAGCATCAAAATCGTCGAGATCGTCGTCTGCAACGTCAGGACCTGTGCCATGAGCGTCACGCCGCACCTGGAGCGAGTCGAAGAGATGCTCGGGGTCGGAAGGGAGCGGTAAGAGGGTTGATAGCTCCGAAGAGGACAAAATCCTGTTAGCTTTGGTCGCCTCGTCAAAAGCTAGAAGACGCATTTCGTTCAGCCGGTCGATGCCGACCTGCGTCGCCATCGTTGTCACTTCGATGTCCACTTTTTCTGTTTGAGTTCGCATGGCGTGACGCCCCTGTTGAAGCGATAGGAACGTGAGAATTCCGATGGCAGCGAGGGCCAGAAACGTTTGAGGCATAGATAGAAAACGAAGGGGTTAGATCGGAGGATGGGACACACCCAACGAGAAAGCCGGAACGGCTACGGCTGCGATGAGGTCTGTGGCATGGTTGTGTGCGTTGGTGGGGTAGTGATCTGCACACCTGCTAAGCGATCACTATGCCGCCTCCCGTGCCGTTACGTTCACCACGTTTGATTGCAACCTTTGCGGAAGGGCCTGCCGTGCCGCTCAATTTCACTTCGGCACGGTGGCGGATTTTTTATCCAATCCCTTCGGGCAAACTTACTTGCTTACGAAAGAGTTTGTCCCGGACGGGGACGATTCTCACGTTGAGATGGAAAAACCGGCCTGGCCTGGGTTTGTTGTATCACTCCGAGATTGCAGCCGAAGCACGTACAATCGAAAGATATGCGCCGACGGCAGGCCCCAATCCCATGTGCAGCGCATCCGCCACGAGCGCCTGCCCAATCGACACTTCCAGCACGCCCGGCACGGCTTCGAGGAAGGAACTGAGGTTGTCCAGATTGAGGTCGTGCCCCGCGTTCAACCCCAGGCCCAGGCGGCCCGCCGCCTTCCCGGCAGCGACGTAGGCAGGCAGCACGTCGGCCACTCGTCCTTCCGCAAAGGCGTCGGCGTAGGGGCCGGTGTAAAGCTCCACCCGATCGGCGCCCAGGGCATGCGCACGTTCTATCGTTGCCGGATTGGGTTCCATGAACAGGCTTACGCGGCTGCCCTGGTTCTTTAGCTCTTCCACAAAGGGCCGGAGGCGGTCCATCGTTGCCTCATCCAGCCGCCAGCCGTGGTCCGATGTTCGCTGACCGGACGAATCCGGAACGAGGGTGGCCTGCGCCGGGCGTGTCCGGCGAAGGATCTCCATGAATCCCGGGAAAGCGTATGTGTCCGTCGTCTCCGGCCCGGCGAAGGGGTTGCCTTCCACGTTGAGTTCTACAGGAAGCCAGCTTTTCAACTCTTCGACATCGTCCGAAAGGGCGTGCCTGCCGTCGGGTCTCGGGTGTAGGGTGATGCCGTGCGCCCCGGCAGCAATGCACGCCTCTGCTGCATGCCGCACGCTCGGGCGGCTACCTCCGCGCGCGTTCCGCATGAGGGCGACTTTATTGAGGTTGACGCTGAGGTTCGTCATCGGTTGATCGGGGATGAGGCAACTCGGCCGGCAGGGCTCTGCGAAGCTAGTGCCGGGGTCAAAGGGTAAAGTATAAAGGGAAAAGGTGTGGGCGGCGGAGGGAGTATGGTAGGGCGTGCTCGCCTAGCCTGCGCCGCGCCAGTTACGGGGCGCGCCGCAACTGAGGACAGAAGACGGAGGACAGAGGACAGAGGTAGACACAAATTCCAAATCTCAAATTCCAAATTCCAGTGTCCCAACTCCAAAGCCCGAAGAACAAAGCCCGAAGCTCGAAGCACCAAACGTGGGAACATTATTGGGGCCGCGCCTTCACCCTTCAGCATTCATCGTTCACCCTTTACCCTTCACCCTTTACCCCTTTTTACTTCTCCCTTCGCCTCACGGGATACAGGAGCCTTGTTGCTCGCCTTGCATTTTCGCCTACACCACGGTTATACTTTTCAGCCAACCTCCTCAGTCCGCGCCGGCTATTTTAAGCACGGGCCGACACTCACCCATCCCCGGGATCGGCTCAGATACCATATCTATCCATCAGCCGTCCTAAAGGCCCTTCGAGGCAGCACCTATGCGCACCGCCATTCAAGTCATCCTCGGCGTGGCCGTTCTCGGCCTCGCTTATGTGCTCTACCACACGATTGTAGATCCCTGGAATGAATACGAGGCGACGGAATTCCAGACCGAGCTTACACGCGCCCGGATGGGCCACGTCCGCACAGCGCTTATCAACTTCCGCGACGAAAATGGCGCCTACCCGTCGTCGCTGGACTCGCTGGCTCTCTTCGTGAAATCGGATTCGGCGCTTAACAGCCGGGGCTTGAACGAGGTGTTCTTTGTGCCGGGAGGCGGCGCCTTCGTGGCCGATTCGCTTCCGTTTTCGCCCCGTACGGGTACACGGTTCGAGTACGAACTCGTTAGCAATGACACGTCGGGCGTTACGATTTACTACGTGAAGGATCCCGATTCGGAGGATCACATCGGAGCGCAAGAACCCAACCCTGCGTTGCGCAACGTTGCGAGTTGGGAGTAACCGGAGCAGAGATTTTTATGGATGACCGCCCGGACACTGAGGCAGCCCCGGCGTCGGAGCCAACTCTGGTGGCGCTGGAAATCCACGGGCGCTCGCTTCGTTACGGCGAAGTAGTACGCGCAGATGAAGGGCCTGGAAGCCTCCGGAGGCTCGGCACGTGCGATTTCGAATTCGACGTGGAAGAGGCCGTTTTCGGAGATGTGGAGCCCAAAAACTTCGATACGGTCATTGAGGCCGTGTCGGAGATTTTCAGCGGATCGAACGCGCCTGCTTTGCGTGTGGCCGTGCATCCTCCAGCCATGACCGGGTTCTTTACGCCGCTGCCCGAGGGGATGGCCGCTGCCGATCGGCACGAGCAGCTCCGGCAGGAGGCGGCACTCCTGGCCGATGTAAACGCGGCCCAGCCTGTTCGCATCCGGGCGGTGCCCATCCGAACCGAAGACGTTGAAATTGCCGAAGAAACCGAGCCCCACCGGTGGCACCACGTTTTCCACGTCCCCGAGCCCGTTCACGCGCGCATGACGCTGATGGCCCGTGCGCTGGATATGGGTGCGTACGATCTGCTGGATACCACGCGCACAGCCGCAACAGCGATAGCCGCTCTCGACGGCGTGGCGCCCGTTCCGCCTATGGCCGATCTGTCGGATGCTCCCTACACGCTGGTGCTGGGCGCGTATGCTGAGCACGTAGAGCTGGGCATCGTTTATGACGGCGCGTGGTACCACGGCCACCATGGGCCGATGGGCGCTCCGGACGATGCGGCCTATTTCGCCGTTGCACTGCTCGAAAGGATTGGCCTGGGGACGGCAGAGGTCGGGCGCTTTTTGATGTATGGTGAGAACGCAGACCCAGGCGAGTTTCATTTGCTTGCCGAATTGCTCGGGCAGGAGCCTGCTCTCTTCGATCCGCTTCCCGTCTTCGGTCGTTCTCCCAGCCGGGCATCGCCTCAGCTGCTC
>JADFQN010000184.1 GCA_022561755.1 Bacteroidota bacterium | reverse complement strand
TCCCTTACACCCCCACTCCCTTACACCCACACTCCCTTACACCCACACTCCCAAACGCCCACACAAAACAAACCCGAACGCAAGACAGAGCTTCACGGACTTATGCACACGATAGTAGATAAGATACCCAGGTGGCTTTTGGCTGTCCTCCCGCTCGTGTTGCTCGGGGGCGTGCTGTGGCTGTTCGTGCAATTCGCGCCGCTCCATACCTTGATCGGCGACCTGCCCCCCATCGAAGAGCTTACGATAGAGCGCGCGGAGTTACGGCCCGAAGGCATAATCCTGCACGTGGTCAACGGGGGGCCGGACCCGGTTACCATCGCCCAGGTCCAGGTGGATGAGGCGTACTGGTCGTTTACGATGGAGCCCTCCTCCCAGACCCTCGCGCGCCTGAGCCGCGCCAAGGTCCAGATCCCCTATCCCTGGGTTGAAGGCGACTTGCACGTGGTGCGCCTGGTCACCAGCACCGGCGTGACGTTCGACCACGTGATCGAGGTCGCCACGATGACGCCTCAGGCCGACGCCTACCACTGGTTCATCTTTGCGCTGATCGGCTTTTTCGTGGGCATCGTGCCGGTAGGGCTGGGCCTGATGTGGTTTCCACTGCTGAAACAACTCAGTAGCAACGGGCTCCGTTTTATCCTGGCGTTGACCATCGGGTTGCTCATCTTCTTGCTGATAGACACGGTGCTGGAAGGCCTCGAAGTCGCCGCCACGACACCGGAGGTGTTTCACGCCGTCCCGCTGATCTTTTTCGCGGGCATGCTCAGTTTTCTGGCGCTCATCGCCGTCGGAGGTCGCCGTAGTGTCAAAGATCGCTCGACGCCGGCGGGCCGGTTCTGGATTGCCACGGTGATCGCCATCGGCATTGGCCTGCACAACCTGGGCGAAGGGATGGCCATCGGCAGCGCCACCGCGTTGGGCGAAGCCGCCCTGGGCAGTTTCCTGGTGATCGGCTTCGCCATCCACAACATCACTGAAGGTGTGGGCATCGGGGCGCCGATGGCCACGGATCAGCCCAGTCTGCGCCGTCTGATTGGGCTGGCCCTGCTGGCCGGCAGCCCGGCGATCCTTGGCGTCTGGATAGGCGGCTTTTCGTATGTGCCGCTGCTGGCCGTGGTCTTCCTCGCCATCGGAGCCGGGGCGATCCTTCAGGTCATTTATGAAGTAGGCCGGCTGCTCATCGCCGGAGAGGCCGATGAAGAAGGCACGCTGCTAGGGGCCGTCTCGTGGGTCAACATCGGCGGATTCACAACCGGCCTGGCGATTATGTACGCGACGGCGTTGCTGGTCGCCTAGGAGACTGTTGAAATACTACGCCGTAAGCGAGGCGCGCGAATCTTGGCCGAGATCGAGGCGCGAAATCGCAGGCGAATCGGTGATTCGTTGAGTATTTCGCAACGCAGAGATCGGGCAAGAGGCACCGCCGCAGGTAGGTGGAGTTTTTCGACAGCCTCCTAGGCTATTTGCCGTCGCCCATCTCTGCGTCGATGAACACTTCGAGGCCCGGCTCCGGTCTGAACACGGCCCGCAGCATCTGATGATTGGCCGTGTGCATGTAATACGTGGCCCGATCCCCTTCGGGCTGGTCGGACTGCACCTCCCAGGCTTCGTATTTCCGACCGTTCGACAGTTCGATATCGACCGGCCCGGACACGCTTAGCGTGTAGTCGGCTACACCACCCTGCTCGTATTCGTACGCAGCCACTGTCGTTGAGTAGCCGTCGGCTAGCGGAAGCAATGAGGCAATAAGACTCATCCACGATGCATCGAAAAACGGCCCGTCCACGGACATCTCGAACGCCTCTGCGTCGCTTCCGGAAGGCGTATGCACGCCGGTTATCATCCCATCAGCAACCGAAAAGCGCAACGACCGCTCCGGATTATTCGAGACGTGTGAGATCGACGCCAGCGACGGCCAGGCTGCCACCGTTGTATCAGCCAGTTTCTGCCCCATCATCTCGTACGCACGAATGGCCTTAATCTGTCCGGTGTCTTCGTCAATCGTGAGCGAGGCCGTCAGCGACCCGATGGTCTGCTCCATCGGGCCTCGTTTGATGGAAATTGAAAACAGCATCTCGCCCTCATCGAGGAGCGATGTATCCATGTCCGGATGACCCGGCGTGATGACGTCCTGCGCGAAAGAAGGCGTAGCGACAAGAAGCGCGAGGAGGACCGGAAGAAGGCGAAGCATGATCGCAAGGATGGTGAGAGCGAGGCTGCGGCTACGCAGCCGACAACCGGAGGTTGGGAGGTTGGGAGCCTGTCTGACTTAGGATGATTCTACTACGGCGGTCGTAAATCGGCACAATGTTCCGATCCTTTTCATTACGTAGCAGCAATATTTGCCTCAAAGGATCGAAAAACTGAACTCAATTTCCCACTCGCCTCGGTACGATCCCCCAAGTCAGACAGACTCCTAATGACGCGATTCTTCGGCGCGGCGGTAGACGGCAAGACCAAATCCAAACAGCATGACGATGATTCCCAACCAGAGGATGGAGATAAACGGCTTCTCGTACGCCTGCACCACCACCCAGTCGGGTCGGTCGGCCGTGGCGCCTTCGAGGACGAGGTTGATGGCGTTCTCGTCCGGCAGCATCCCCACGAACGCGACGCTGAGAACACCATCCTCGGAACGATCCGGGACAATCTGTTGTTCGCGATCGTTGGTGATGATGTAAATCGGACGCAGCGTCTGCGTTTCGCCGGAGGCGACGTTCGTGATCTCGATGCGCGCGGCTACGGCGAGGTCAACGGACTCGGCGGCGAAGCCGTGCTGCGCGGGATCGACGTCGAGATCGTAATCCACAAACTGGAGCGTGTAGGCCCCGCCGTTCAGCGACCGCGTCTCGCCTCGCTGGATTTGTAGCTCACGCCCGTCACCGGCCTCCTCGCTCATTGCGCTGGGAAACGCTGCCACGTAGAGGTCGCGGAAGAGGCCCTCTCTGACGTACGGGTGCTGGATCCACTGGCCCCCGCCATCCTGATAGACCACGTTGCGTGTCTGGAAGGTTGCGCCGGTCGGCGCGGTCCAGTCGAGGAGGTAAACGGGTCGACCCTCCGCATTTATTTCCGTGCCCGTGTACGTAACTTCGTAGCCGTCAACGGGGAGCGTCTCGCCGCGCGCCACCATGAAGTTGTCGCGGTTGCCCCGAAGTTCCGTACCCACGCCATCCGAAACCGGGTCGTTAAATACCGAAGAGGCGAAGATGCCGAGCATCGCAAGCCCGAAACCGACGTGCGTCAGCGACCCCCCAGCCAGTTTCAGGTTGCCACGTGCTACCCGGAAAAGCACAAACAGGTTGCCGTAGAGAGCAAAAAATGCAGTAAAGAGCAGCATCAGGAGGAGGAGGCTCGTCCCATGCGTTCCAAAAAATGACGCGATGGGCGCGGGTAGAATCCCGGCCTCGATAACGGTTGCCGTGGCGAGCTCAGCGGCCGGGCGGATGGTCTCCTGAACGAACGGCGTAACGAGCAAGATGAAGCCCGTGGACACGACCGTCAGCACCAGCGGCTTCAGCAGCACGCGGTTAACGTCCTCCACGCTCATCTTCCTCCACCAGAAAAGCTGCCCCAGCCCGGCCAGGAATGCCACGCCGATGGCCAGTGGGATCGTCCACGCGTTGTAGAAGGCTACCGGGACGCCGCTCGGGTTGTCACGGAAGAGCTTCCCGAAAATGGGCGCGCTCGTCCCGAGAATGATGACGAGGCCCGTCATGGCCAGCAGCAGCGCGCCGGTGAAAATCATGCTCTCCCGCGAGAGCATTGCGGGCGGCGTCTTCGGCGCAGGGAGTTCGCGGTAGCGGAACGCGAAGAGGCCGAACCCGAGCACGCCGATGCTCAGAATCCAGAGCAGGAGCTGGTTGTAGAGCCCCAGATCTACAAACGAATGCACCGACACGTCGCCGAGGATGCCCGAGCGCGTGAGGAACGTGGAGTAGATGACGAACAGGAAGGCGACGACAGACAGCAGTAGCGCGGCCTTGTGCCCTCCACTCGTCTTCTTCTGAACGACCATCGCGTGCAGAGCGGCCACGCCGAACAGCCACGGCACGATCGACGAGTTCTCGACAGGATCCCAAGCCCACCATCCACCAAACGAGAGCGTGACGTACGCCCAGTAGCCGCCCATCATGACTCCGAGGAGCAGCACGCCGCAGCCCGCCAGGGACCCGACGAAGGCGATGAGCATCCCTGACACGAGTATTGATCGAAACATGTTCACGCTCCTCGGCGTAAAATTCAGCCCGACTATTCTGGGCAATCGCGGTGAGATGTCAAAGCGGGCCAGAACCACTAACCCGAATGACGGAGGCTGACGGAAAACCGTCACCAACGATCTAGGACGCTGAATCGGCGGCCTGCGCGCCACCGGGTTTCTTCCGGCGTGGCGGGCCGAGGATAAACGTGGCCAGAACAACGACGCCAAAAACCGTGTAGCCGACCGCAAAAACCCATGGGTTCAGATCGTAGTAGAGCAGGCGCTGCATCCAGTAGCCGACAAAGTCTCCCGAATACGTCGCGTCGCCGGCGGCGCGACGAAGATCGTTCTCCCAGATCGTCAAGGGGCACACCTGCCCCAGCCAGGATTGGACCACGATGAACACGATCGCCACAAGATGTGCGGCGCGAAACCAGAAACGCCGC
>JADFQN010000066.1 GCA_022561755.1 Bacteroidota bacterium | reverse complement strand
TCGCGGCTGAACGCGCCGACTACTCTCGAATACTTACCAACGACTGACTAATGCATCTTTGCTCCTTCATTGCCCTCTTCTTTCTTGCCGGCTGTGCAAGCATTCAGAGCTCCCTGTTTGATATGGGCGTTGCTTCCGAGCGCGCGCAATCGGGGCTGGAGGGGCACACGGTCGAGATTGACGAACGACCCATCCACTACCTCGAGCGCGGCGGCGAGGGGCCGGATACCCAGACCCTCGTGCTCGTTCATGGCTTCGCAGGCGACAAAAACCACTGGATACGCTTCGCACGGTTTCTGCCGCCGGGCCACCGTGTCCTGGCGCCCGACCTACCCGCCCACGGCGACAACGCGCTCGACCCTGCGGTCACGTATTCGATCACCTATCTGACCGATGCATTATCGGCTTTTATTGATGCGCTCAACGTTGGCCCCGTTCACCTCGTGGGCAACTCCCTCGGCGGCCGGATTGCAACCGAGTTGGCACTGGCTCAGCCCGAACGTGTCCGCACGGTTTCTCTTTTTGATCCCGCCGGGCTCGCGTCACCGGAACCGAGCGATCTCGATGTGGCGCTCGGACGTGGAGAAAACCTCCTCATCCCAACCACGCGCGACGAGTACGATACGCTGATTGCGATTTCCTTCGGCGATGATGCTCCGGAGCTGCCCTGGCCTGCGCCTGCGGTTCTCGCACGCCGGTACGCGAACCGCGCGTCCGTCTACCGCAAGATTTGGGCTGACCTTGGTACGGAGCCAAACGATCTGGACTCCCGGCTCCATCAACTGGCGCCTCCCCTGCTGGTTGTCTGGGGCGAGCAAGATTGCGTGATCGACGTATCGGCTGCCGGCCGATGGGCCAACCACGTCCCCCATGCGGAAGTTGAGATCATGGCCGGGGTTGGGCATGCTCCGATGCTGGAACGACCGGAGGAGACGGCAATGCTCGTTGACGCCTTTATCAAGCGGGCTAACCGATGAGCGACGAACCGGCTAGCTCCCATCCAAGTTCGAAGGCACTATGCTCGACCGCGGCATCGTCGAGACGTTTACCCGAACAACCTCGCGCCTGACCGCGTTTGCGGCGGTTTAATATGTCCGCTAGCCGACGGCCTCTAGTTTGACAACCTCATCGTATAGGAGCCTAGATCAGTAGTGGTAAACACAGAATTTGCGCCAATGGCATACACGCCGGTGTTCAAAGTTCGGGAGATCCGCGAATCCAGATCCCCGCCCGAGTCGTCATCAGATGCAAGCTGCTGGCCATTCGAGTCGTACAGGTACAAGTAGGCGTCATAATCAGAGGACTCGTAGTCAATCACAATCGACATGTTCTGAGAAAGTCGAAATCTGAAGTAGTCGATCTTTGACTGATCGCCATCGTTCGGATGAGTGCAATCATCGTCCGAAAGTGAGCCATTCCTAGGCGGACCAACCGATATGGCGACGACTGAGCATCCAAAGGCGCTTGCGAGAGCGTCGAGATCTGCCTGCGTGATGCCCGTGCCACCGCCGGTGGGATCGGAGGTGTCGCAACCCACCAGGAGAGTGAAGAGCAGCGTGAAAACGCCGATTGGTTATAGGACTTTCATGTCAGGCCGAAATTGGTTGTTCGCATAACGTACACAATCAGTAATTAAGATCCTAGGAGGCTGTTGAATTACGTACTCTGTCGCCGAGATCGAGGCGCGAGATCGCAGGCGAATCGGGAGTTCGTCAAGATTCGCGCAACGCTGAGATCGGCCGAGAGGCGCCGTCGCAGGCAAGATGAGGTATTCCAACAGCCTCCTAACCCAGCGTGCTCCAGATGAGCTTCATGGCGACGGCCGCCGCGAAGGCTGCGAAGCTGTAGCGCACCCACCGGACGTTGATCCGGTGCGCAACAGATACACCGATGCGTGCCGTCAGCATGGCGGGAGCGCCCAGCAGCAGGGCGTTCTGGAGGTCCACGTAGCCCGAAGCGGTAGGCGGAACGTCGGCGCCAAGGCCGCGCAGGGCAAACACGAGCACACCCGTCAGGGCGATAAAGGTGATGGCCGCGGTAGAGGTGCCCGCCGCGACCTTCAGCGGCAGGCGCACGAGCCCGTTGAAGGCCGGCACCATGATGACGCCGCCGCCTACGCCCGCTGCCGCGGCAACGGCCCCCGCGCCCGCGCCGATGAGCGCGAGGAAGCCGACGTGCCTGTGCGCGCCGTCCGTGGAAAGGGAGTTGCCATGGTTGTCCTTCTTCAGGATCGTCCGCACCACTACGGCGACCAGCACAACACCCAGCACCACCTGAAACTCCTCCTTGCTGTACCACGGTTTTGTCGTCACAAAAAGCGAAAGTACGGTTACGACGACTCCCGCAAGGCCGCCCACGATACCCGCCGTCCGCCAGTCGATGGCCTTTTTGCGGTGCTGCGCGATGGCCCCGGCGAGCGCGGCCAAGAACGTGGCGAGCAGGCTGGACCCGAGCGTCAGCGGTGTGAGAACCGGATCCTGAATGCCCTGCGACTGGAACCAGAAGAAGAGCACGGGCCCGAAGATGATGCCGCCGCCCACACCCACGAGCCCCGCGATGAACCCGCCCACAGCGCCGGCCGCCAAGAGGAGGAAGATGTCCATGGGTCGGTGTCTGTGACGGTGTGGACGGGAGACCACTGAAGATAGAGGTCAGGGCGGGGGTATGAGAGGGTGAGGGGAAGGAGGACAGAGGACGGAGGACCGAAGGCGGAGAACTGAGAACGGAGGTCAGGAGTCAGGAGTCAGAGAACAGCACCCCTAAGAACGAAACACAAAGCTCGAAGAACGCCTTGCGGACGCCTCGGCGATGCGTCCCTACCCTTTTTACTTCACCGCTCAGAGTTCATCCTTCAGCATTCATTTGACCAGCGTCATCCGCCCGGTTTGCACCTGTATACCACCACTCATCTCGGCAAGCACACGGTAGAGATACGTCCCGGAGGGCAGTGAGCTCGCATCCAGCTGAAATTCATGACCTACGCCTCCCGAGAAAGATGCCCTCGGCGTGGTCAAAATGTTACGCCCAAACACATCAAAAACCTCGATACTCACACCGGCGGGCGAGGAGAGGTCGAACGAGATGGTGGTTGAGGGATTGAACGGGTTGGGGTAGTTGCCGCGGAGGGTGAAGGCATGGGGATGAGATCCGTCAGGTTCTGTTGAGACGGTAAACGGACTCAGCTCTATTGATTGACCATCAGGAAAAACTGCGAGAACGCTAAAGAGAGGTCCATTCTGATTCCCGGCAGAATCCTGGAAACCAGAAAGCAACAGCGTAATCACATCGCCCGGATCGAATGGAGGTGGATTATAAAAAATCACCGTCGCAGGACGCGGGTCAACTATAATTCCTGACCCATCCGGCATGAACGTGACATAGTCTGTGCTTTCACCAAACACAAGGTCGTTGGCAAGGATAATCCCCGCCCACTCAACATCGGATGCCGGCGCATCGGTAATCCCATGAATCACGTTGACATCAATAGAACCGGGATCCGAACCTACTTCCCGAGTATCCTCATTAACCAGTACATCCAGGCTGATATCGCGGCCATCAGGATTCGGGAGGAACAGGCCGGGATTTCGAACGCCTAACAGTATGAACTGATACGTCTGGTTGAGCGCGAGCGTGAAACCAAACTCGAAGAAGACGTCACCCGGCCCCGTAGAATTACCGGGTGCGATTCCACCCGTCAGCGGAATCAGTGCGGGGATATCCAGATAAGGCGACGCAGTTCGGAACGCGACGTCATCGAGGACGAGCTGCCCGGACACGTAGAGGTCAATGACGTCCAGCGAAGGGTCCGGCGCGTTGTGAATGGCCTGGACGCGTGCATTGAATTGCGCATGAGCCAGTCCGCTTGAAGCGACAAAGGCAAGGGCAGCCAGCGTACAGCGAAGCATTGGGTGCGGCGACATCATGGAAAGAGATGCATGGCGTCTTGAGGAGAACCAGTGTTAAAGTATACGGTCAATTCTCAATCAAGCGGCTTCCGCCCGGCAACCCGTCCAAAATCCCTGCGTTGGACAACAGGTGCCAGTTTTCGGCCCTCTTCCTACACTCACAGCATGGCCCGCCAGTTCGACGTTCCCGTTTTCTACCGCAGCCCCATCATCAGCCGGGTGAAGGAGGCGAGGCGTGTGGACGACCCGCGCAAGCGCGACCTGACGCCCTCTGTGCTGGATTTCGGGCCGGTGCGCTTCAAGATCGGGCGGCACTTCGGGTTCTGCTACGGCGTGGAAAACGCCATCGAAATTGCCTACCGGGCGCTGGAGGAGAACCCGGAGAAGGCAGCCGCCGGGCGGATTTTCCTCTTGTCGGAAATGATCCACAATCCGCAGGTCAACGCCGACCTGGAGCAGCGCGGCATCCGGTTCCTCCGCACCACGACCGGCGAGCAACTCATCCCCTTCGACGAACTCAACCCCGACGATCTCGTCATCATCCCGGCGTTCGGCACGACGCTAGAGATAGAAGCGGACCTCCGCGAGCGTGGCCTCGAACCGCAGACGTACAATACTACGTGCCCGTTCGTCGAGAAGGTGTGGAAGAAGAGCGCCCAGATCGGCCGACAGGATTACACCGTCGTCGTCCACGGCAAGCGCTACCACGAGGAAACCCGTGCGACGATTAGCCACGCGCAAGCCAACGCGCCGGTCGTTGTGGTGCTCAACATGGCGGAGACGGAGCATCTCATCCGCGTCATACTAGGCGAAGAGGATGCCGGCTTCTTTTTCGAGCACTTTGCCGACCGCTTCTCGCCCGGCTTCGACCCCGAACGTGACCTGCAACGCATCGGCGTGGTGAACCAGACGACCATGCTGGCCTCGGAAACCGCTGCCATAGCAGAGCGCCTGCGACAGGCCATGATCACTCGATTCGGAGAAGCCGATATCAACGAGCACTTCGCGGACACGTCGGACACACTCTGTTACGCTACGAAAGAGAACCAGGACGCGACGATCGCCGTCATCCAGGACGGCGCAGACCTGGCCATCGTGGTCGGCGGGTACAACTCCTCAAACACCAGCCATCTGGTAGATCTCTGTGAGGAGAAGATGCCGACCTACTTTATCTCGGGCGCAGACCGACTGGTGAGCCCCGACGAGATCCGCCATTTCGACTGGCACACGAAATCCGAGAAAACATCCACCAACTGGCTCCCAACAAACATGGAGCGTCCGCTCAACATCCTGCTGACAGCGGGCGCCTCCTGCCCGGACGCCCTGCTGGACGAAGTCGTACAGCGTGTGCTGAGGTGGTTCCCCGGTGCCCATCGGGTTGAAGATGCCCTCGCACCGTTTGCTGCCGAAGCGGGGTAGTGACAATCATAATTAGTAAAAGGACGAATCTCCAACACGCCCACCTCTCTCACCACAAAACATGCCCTGGTACGAAGACTGGTTCAACTCCGACGGCTACGAACTCGTCTACGACCAGCGCGACCTTACGGACGCGGAGCGCCTCGCCGACCTGATTGAACGAAGCGTCCGGCCTGAAGCCGGCGCCGACATTCTGGACGTTGGAACGGGTCGGGGCCGTCATGCGCGGGTGCTCGCCGGGCGTGGCTACCGGGTTATCGGGCTGGACATCGCCGCGAAGGCCATCGCGACCGCACGCCAACGGGCAGAGGACGAAGGGTTCACGCCCGAGCAGATCGCGTTCGTCGAGGGCGACATGCGGCTGCCGCACTTCCAGGAGCGATTCGACGGTGTGGTGAATCTGTTCACGTCGTTTGGCTTTTTTGAGGACGAGGCCGACCACCAGCGAGCCGTCTCTTCGATAGCTGCGGCCCTTAAGCCCGGCGGTTGGCTGGTCCAGGATTTCCTCAACGCGCCGTACGTACGAGCCCACCTCGTTCCTGCGAGCGAGAAGGAGAACGGCGAGGTCCACATTCGGCAGGAGCGGTGGATTGAAGGCGCCCGCGTCAACAAGCGCATCACGTTGACGAAGGACGGTGAGGCTCACACCTTCGTGGAGTCCGTACGCCTCCTTACCCGCGACGATTTCCAGCGGATGTATACCAAAGCGGGTCTGAAGCTCATTGAAACCTTCGGCGACTACGACGGAAGTCCTCACTCCGATGAAAGCCCACGGCTTATTTTGGTCGCCCGCAAAGGGGAGAGATAAAGGCTTTTCCTTCGGAAAACGCCGCTGAGTAGAAATACAGAAGTTATCGAGCGAGCGGATAACTTTTTCTAAACTTGCTAAACCCCTCCAATAACATCGAACAAGCCAGGAAAGACTCTTTCATCTCGCACAGAACCACGAAACACCTTCCCCAATGACCGCCGCCCTCGACTACGCCGTACAAAATGCCGACGTCTTCGTTGACCAACTGAAAGACTTTCTCCGAATCCCGTCTATCTCGACGGACTCGGTCTACGACGCGGACACCCGCCGTGCAGCCGACTGGATCGCGGATGACCTGCGAAGTATCGGCATCCCAACCGTGGAGGTGATGGAAACGGATGGACACCCCATCGTTTATGCGGAGATGGGGGATGACCCCGGCAAGCCTACCGTGCTCGTCTACGGCCACTACGATGTGCAGCCTCCGGACCCGCTGGAACTGTGGGATTCGCCGCCGTTCGAACCGGTCGAGAAAGACGGCATCATCTACGCCCGCGGCGCCTGCGACGACAAGGGCCAGGTGCTCATGCACGTAAAGGCGACCGAGGCGTACCTCAAGACAACCGGCGAGCTGCCGGTGAACCTCAAGTTTATTATCGAAGGCGAAGAGGAAAGTGGCTCCGTTCACCTCGTGCCGTTCATTGAACAGAACAGGGAGTTACTTGCGGCGGACGTCGTGATGATCTCCGACACCAGCCTCTTTGCAGATGGAGTACCGAGCATCACTTACGGCCTGCGCGGGCTCGCCTATGTAGAGGTAACGCTGACCGGCCCCGAGCGCGACCTCCACAGCGGCGTCTACGGCGGGGGGATCGAAAACCCGGTCAATGCGCTGTGCAAGATGATCGCCGACCTGCACGACGAAAACCACCGCGTCACCATCGAGGGCTTTTATGACCCGGTGCGCGAACTATCCGATGAGGAGCGCGAGGGCTTCCGCGCGCTTCCGTTCGACGAGGAGGCGTGGCTGGAAGAGGCCGGCGCTCCGGCAACGAAGACCGAAGCCGGTTTCTCCACGTTGGAAGGCATCTCTGCCCGGCCCACGCTCGACGTGAACGGCATGTGGGGCGGCTACACCGGCGAGGGAGCGAAGACGGTACTGCCCAGCCAGGCGAATGCCAAGATCTCCTGCCGCCTCGTCCCCGACCAGATGCCGGACGACATCACCGAGAAGCTGCGCCGCCATTTCGAGAAGCACGTACCGGAGACCATGACGCTCGATTTCAAGGATCTCCACGGAGGCCACGCCGCCATCGTAGACACCAAGTCGCCCGCCATGAAAGCCGCTGCAACGGCCATGGAAGCCGTTTTCGGGCGCACGCCCTACTTCACACGCGAGGGTGGCTCCATCCCCGTCGTCGCCGACTTCAAGCGTATCCTTGGCCTCGACTCCGTGCTCATGGGCTTCGGCCTCGACTCCGACGCCATCCACTCGCCCAACGAGCACTTTGGGATCGATCGCTTCCACCAGGGCATCGAGGCTTCCATCCGTTTCCTCGACGCGTACAGCCGGCAGTAGGGATGCGATCTTGTTTTTTCGCGGCTATAACCATTCTCCTGGTCGAGGTAATCGCTTGCGCGGAGACGCCTTCCGCCTTGCCAAGCATTGATCCGGCACTTGCTTTTTCAGCGTTGGAGCAAAGGCTAAATAACGCCGATCAGTTTTCTTTCGCCGTTTCCATAAACGAAACGACTGCAGCGGAAGACGAGCCAACCACCCTGAACTCCCGTTTCCACTTCGCTTCCGGCGGCCGCGTGCGCATTGAATCGACGGGCCAGGTGAACGGCCTCGGAGCCACGCCGAGCATGGTGTCCGACGGCCACGAGATGGCCGGCGGGCGCAATGGATTCGAGGGCCAGTTCGTTGACTTCAGCCGGGAGCCCGTCCCCGACGGTCTTCGCGCCGATCTGACGGGCAGCATGCTACGCTGGGGCGCCAACCGAACGCTTCTGCAACTTGTAAGCGGCACACGACCCGTCGGCATGGTAGAGGAAGAAGCCGACTTCGAGCCCGGCGACCCGCTAGCCCATTCGGCCATCGAGAATGCTTCTTGGGGGCTTCCCGAAACGTTTAACGGGACGCCCGTACGCGCGCTTACCTTCAGCCTGCAACATCCCGTCGCTGCAGAGGTAACGACGACAATCTGGCTCGACCTGGAAACCGGACTCCCCGTACGACAAATGGTTCGGCTGACGTTCGATGAGTCGGAACGCGTCACCGAAGAAATCTATTCGGATTGGTCGTTTGAGGCCATTTCTTCCTCCACCTTCTCGCTACCCGAACAACCGTGATCTCGTCAAAATTAATCCGGCCACTTCTTGTATTCGCCGGCGCAGCGCTAACCATCGTTGCGCTTGCCTGCGCCCCGTCTGAAGGATCGGACGATGCGGAACGCACGTACGCAGACCCAAATCCTTTCCTGTACGATGATCCGCGCGAGGCATTCGACTACATGGAGGAGCGCCTGATCAACGCCGACAGCCTCTATACAGGTGTAATCGTGGATGCGGATTCCATCTTCCCCGTGCAGCTCGTGGCTGAGGTTTGGGGAGGGCAGAACAACCAGTTGAAAATTACGGCGGAGGGCAACATGGCAGATTTCCTGGCTCCGGCCACGTTGCTCCTCGTTTCGGATGGCGAGCGGATGACCGGCGGGCGATCCAGTGAAATCGGCTTTGACACGACTACCGCGCCGGCCCTACGCGAGGCCTTCGCGATCGGCCTTTCGCGTATGGGCCTGCTGCACAACCTGACCCGCCTGTACACGGGAAACCCGCCCGACCACGCAGACGGTGGGATAGATGACTGGGTTCAGGTCCACTCGTTTGAGTGGCTCGAGCCCGAGGTAGTGGCCCGCAAGCTGACCCGGCCTATGCACTTTACAATCCGCATTAATGGTGAGGACACCGCAGAAGCGACGCTGTATCTCCGGCGCGAAACAGGGCTTCCCATGCGGCGAGTCCAGACCACCAGGTTGGCAGGAGGCTCCATGACCATCGAAGAGCGGTACACGGGCTGGGCCGAAAAAGAGGCGCCGGAGGGCACCTTCGACGTGGAGGCGGCGGCGTTTGACTGACCTCCTGATCTCTACGGCTTGGGAGCCTGTTTGACTAATGGGATTGTAGCGAGGCGAGTGAGGAATCGAGTGCATTTTTTCAATCTTTTGAGGCGCATAGTGGGGCTACGTAACGAAAAAGATCGGAGAAATGGGCCGATTTATCGCCGCCGCAGTAGATCCGTCCTTAGTCAGACAGGCTCCTAGGCTGCACCAACCGGATCAACCCTTCCTGCACGACGCTGGCCACGAGCTTGCCGTCCTGGGTGTGGAGGGTGCCCCGCGTGAAGCCTCGTGCCCCGAATGCGCTCGGGCTTTCCATTGTGTATAGGAGCCACTCGTGGGCCTCGAAAGCGCGGTGAAACCAGATGGCGTGGTCGAGGCTGGCCGCCTGCACCCCCGGTTGGAAGAACGAGCGGCCGTGGGGCAGGAGCGACGCGCCGAGCAGCCCCCAGTCGGAGGCGTAGGCGAGGATGGCCTGCTGCATGAGAAGGCCGCCGGGCACAGCATCGACGGCTCGAATCCAAGTGTGACTGAGGGGATCGCGCTTGTCGGGCGCGAACGGGTTGATGGGATTGACCGGCCGAAATTCGATAGGCCGATCCCGCGTGTAGATGTCGCGGACGGCCTCCGGGATCATCTCCGCGATGCCGCGGGCCAGCTCAACTTCGCGCGGCAGACCATCCGGCCCCGGCACGTCGGGCATTTCGGCTTGATGGTCCATCCCCGGTTCGTCCTTGTGAAAGGAGCAGGAGAGGTTGAAGATCGGCCGCCCGTGCTGGATGGCGGTAACGCGCCGCGTGACGAAGCTGCCGCCGTCTCGTAGGCGCTCTACCTCGTAGACAATGGGGATCTCCAGATCGCCGGGCAGGATGAAGTAAGCGTGCAACGAATGTGCGTAGCGATCCTCCTCCACCGTCCGGCCCGCCGCGATGAGCGCCTGCGCCAGCACCTGCCCGCCGTAGACGCGCGTGCGCCCCAGCGGCCGGTTCTGCCCACGGAAAATGTTCAACTCGATCTGTTCGAGGTCGAGGATGCCCAAGAAGGATTCAAGGATGGGGTTCATTGGAGGAGAGAGGGTGGCGTGGGGAGTTTGAGGACGGTAGCTATTGGAGGACAGAAGACAGAGGACGGAGGACGGAGGACAGATGTTAGGCGGCAGGGGGCGGAAACGGTAGGGCGTGATCGCCGAGCGCGCCGCCGGCTCAGTTGGAAACAAGTTATTTGATGGAACGACGGAGGACAGATGTCAGGCGGAAGGGGGCAGATGACGGCTATTCTAAGAACGAAGCACAAAGCCCGAAGAACGACATTCACCCTTGCCCCTTTCCCTTTCCGTCACCTTCTCACCCACTCAGACGCCCAGGTGGGTCGTCTCTACTGCACCTCACAGACACAGTGAGCGCCTTCATACGTAATGCCATCCCGCCAGACAGCCGCATCCGATGCGCCATCGCGCTCGAACCAGAAGGTGGGGCGCGTTCGAGGGTGATTGCCCACCTCGTTCATGGTGGCGGCTTCGAAAAGGTGGCCGTTGGCCATCACGTGGGTAATGGAGGTCGAGTTGCGGAGGTCGGCCAGTGGGTTCTCGGAGAGTACGATCAGGTCCGCCAGTTTGCCTTCCTCAATGGAGCCGAGTTCATGATCGAGGCCGATGTAGTGCGCGCCGTTGAGCGTCGCGGCGCGGATGGCTTCGAGCGGCGACATTCCACCTTGCTCGAACATCCACAGCTCCCAGTGCGCCCCGAGGCCCTGCATCTGGCCGTGAGCCCCGAGGTTCACGCGCACGCCACGATCCGTCAGCCGCTTGGCCGATTCGGCAAGCGTCATGTGCCAGTACTCGTCGTCCGGGACGACCGTGCGGCGGCGGGCGCGGCTATCCACCACACCTCGCGGCGTAAACGTCAGCAGCCGCTCATCCTCCCACACATTGGTGTGACCGTACCAGTAGTTCTCGCCCCAGAGGCCGCCGTAGCCAACGACCAGCGTAGGTGTATAGCCAACGTCTGTAGCGCCCCAAACGGAGAGCACATCGTCGTAAAGTGGCGCGACCGGCACGGCGTGCTCGATGCCTGTGTGGCCGTCGATGACCTGGTTGATGTTGTGGAAGAACGTGGAGCCGCCTTCGGGGAAGACAAGCATCCCCAGTTCGCGGGCGGCCTGCAGCACCTGCTGGCGCTGATCGCGGCGGGGCTGGTTGTAGCTCTTGACGGAGAACGCGCCGACCGCTTGCAGCCTGCGAAGATGGCTTCGCGCGTCGTTCAACGAGTCTACCGTGGCGCGAAAATCGCCGTCGGCGCCATAAAGGATGGACCCCGTAGAGAACACGCGCGGCCCGACGACCTCGCCCGCCTTTACAAGCTCGGAGAGACTGAACACGGTCTCCGTGTTGGCCGACGGGTCGTGCATGGTCGTCACGCCGTACGCC
Source organism: Bacteroidota bacterium (assembly GCA_022561755.1). Lineage (GTDB taxonomy): Bacteria > Bacteroidota > Rhodothermia > Rhodothermales > Rubricoccaceae > JAHEJB01. The sequence goes on along the minus strand of JADFQN010000066.1, from coordinate 5,203 downwards.
AGGTTGGCGTAGTAGTACCAGTTCGTGTGCGGCAGCGGCCCGCTGAAGAAGTGCCCGGCGTGGGCGTGTACATCCACAAAACCCGGCATGATGGTCTGGCCGCTGACGTCGATCACATGTGCGCCGGATGGAACCGCCACGCTGCTCCGCGCCCCGACCTCCACAATTCGGTTGCCCTCCACAACGACCGTCCCGTCCTCAATCACTTCGTCGCCGTTCATTGTGATAATGCGCGCGCCGACGAGGGCCAACGCTCCCGAAGGCGTGTCGAACGGCAGCGTCATCCCGATCGTCACACCCACGGAATCCGGCTCGGGCAGTTCATCGGCGGCGCCGGGCATGAACGCGAAGGCTTCATCGAGGTAGCGGGTGTAGACCTCCGGCCCGATCATCCAGCGCAGCGCGCGGCCATTTTCGACCCAGTGGAGCTCCGTACCCGCATCGCGGCTGACGCGCGTAACCGGGATCGCCTCCATGTCCCGGCTGATCTCTATCTCGCCGCCCGTCATCGGGAAAGGCGCGACGTACACATTGAAGGCCTCCGTGAAGGCAATCCACTCGCCGTCTGGGCTGGGTACGATGCTCGTCGCATACTTCATCGTAAAATGCGTCCGGAGGTCGCCGCCGTCCAGATCCGCGCTGCGGTACTCCTTGCTCAGGCCGCCGCCCGTCTGGAAGAAGACCCGGTCTCCATCCGCAGAGAACCGTGGCTCCTCGCCTTCGTCGAGGATTTCGTGCGCCTCGCCGCCGCGCGCGTCCATCCAGTACAAGCCCGTTTCTACACCGTAAAGCGGCCCGCGGAGGCCATTGCCCGAATCGCGCTCGAATACGATCCGCCCACCGTCCGGCGAGAAGCGCGGGGTATGGTAATGGCCAGGCTTCTGCGTGAGCGTTTGGGATTCACCCCCGTCCAAGCGAATCGAACGAATTGACCCGTAGTCCTCGTCGCTGAACGTCGTGTAGACGATAGTCCGCCCGCTGGGCGAGAACGACGCATCGTACTCGAAGTGGTCACTCTGGCTTGTGAGACGCATCACCTCGCCAGCCGGCCAGGCCATCTTCCAGAGGTAGCCGACTGCGTGGAAGACGATGGTGCTCCCGTCCGGCGACGTGGCCATGTCGCGCATCATCCGCACCGTGAACCGCTCGGGTGCTGCTTCCTGCGGCGTTCGCACGGCTTGGGTGACCGTCAACTCCACATCCACCGAAAAAGGAATGGCCGTGGCCTGCCTGGTCGCCACATCCACCCGGTGCAGCCCGCCTTTCGCCCAGATCACCACAGCCGAACCATCCGGCAGCCACTGGAAGTTTGGGTAAACGCCGAAGACGGCCCAGGTCTCCTGCTGGTCGGGGCTGAGGCTGTCGTAGATCGGCGTTTCGGCGCCGGTTTCGAGATCGTAGAGAAACAGCACCGTCTCGGCCCGCACTCGCCGGACGAACGCAATGGTGCGGCCGTCGGGGCTCGGCTGCGGTCGCGCTGCTCCTCCCGGCCCGCTGATGATGGTTTCCAGTTCGCCCGTCTCACGGTCGAACCGGCGGATGGAATAGATGCCCTCGTTCGGGTCCTTGTTGTACTGAAACCTCGGCCCGGGCGTGAGATCCTCCGAATAGTAGACATAGCGCCCGTCTGGGCTGACGGCCGGTTCGCCGGCATCCTGCTGGTCGTTGCGCCGCTCGGTGAGCTGGAGGCCGCCGCCGCCCGAACGGTGGAAAAGCCACATCTCGCCCGCGCCGATCGACCGTGTGCTGGTGAAGTGCTTCCGCGCGATCAGGTACTCGCCGTCGGGCGTCCAGACCGCGTTATTTAGGAGGCGAAAGGACTCGTCCGTCACCTGTTGCGGGTCCGAGCCGTCCCGATCCATGATCCAGATGTTGTCGCCGCCCGAGCGATCGGACGTGAAGCTGATGCGCCGCCCGTCCGGCGAGAAGCGCGGCTGGATGTCGAACGCCGGCCCCGACGTGATGCGACTCGCCGTTCCGCCTTCGATGGGCAGGAGGTAGAGATCCCCCAGCATGTCAAACACGATCTCCGAGCCGTCCGGGCTCACGTCGAGGTTCATCCACGTGCCTTCCGTGGTGGTGAACGAAACCGTTTCGGTGGGGCCGTGGGGTTCGTTGACGTCCCATTCGGCATCGTCTTCCTGGGCAGCGGCGACAAAGGGAACAGCGGCTACAAGAACAGCGGCGAGAAGCGTGCGCATCGGCGGTTGGGGATGGGTGATGGTGTTAAGAAAATAGCCTCAGCGCCCGCCACGTACCGTAAAAGAGGATTTCTCGAAGGTTTGCCTGAATTACCGGTGAGGCTCATTTTGCCCGCAGGGTCTTTCGTATGTTATGTAGTCAGTCTCGCATCAGGCGTGATCCGCCACCCTTCCCGAAACGAGGCTATCCGGATTCTCTTTCACCCACAAGGCTCTGCGCGACCTCGGTTGCAGGAGCAACGAACACTATGAAGAAGCTACTTGTATTTACGTTCGCCTTCGCTGTGCTCGGCCTCGCGGCCTGCGGTTCCGAAACCACTGAAGCGACCGACGACGTAACGACCGACGACGTGACCGTCCCGACCGAAGAGGTCGTGGACGACACCACTGCTGCTGACGACGGCGGCCTTCTGGACGACGCTGCTGACGCGGCCGGCGATATGGCCGACGACGCTGCCGATGCAGCCGGCGACATGGTCGACGACGCTGCCGATGCAGCCGGCGACATGGTCGACGACGCTGCAGACGCTGTTGACGATGCCATGGATGGAGACGGCAACTAAGTCTCCCGCCAAGGCTTCCAGCAAGTCTCAAAGCCGACTCGCCACTCAGGCGGGTCGGCTTTTGTTTTGCGCGCAACCGTATCTTGCGAGCCCGCTGCCCGGATGGCGGAATTGGTAGACGCAGCAGACTCAAAATCTGCCGGCCGCGAGGCTGTGGGGGTTCGAGTCCCCCTCTGGGCACACTGGTTGGATAGGGAAGAACGGATAGGCAAGCGGTATGAAGAGGGGAATCACGGTCATCTCGTGACACCAACTCCAGAACTCCTGTGTTTAAGTGTGTTAGGTGCATCGTGGTCGTGACGTAGTGTGTGAGAAAACCGTTTCTCCGGCGAAGTTTCGAGAGGATTCACTACTGTTGGGCACCGCCGTTTTCCGCCTAACACGTAATACCGCCATGTTTACGATTGAGAGCCCAGTCACAACGACCCCGAACGTAGATCGAGCCCAAATGCTGCTACAGTACCTCACCGATGAGGCCTACCGATTCTATCTCACACCTTTCGGGGCGATGATTCGGCCTGCCGGCGCCTACGCCAAGTTGCGCCCGTCTGACTATGCGCACGACGATGCAGACGAGCTTCAGGAAATCTTGGCGAGGAGTGAGAACGTCCGGGGTATCGTATCCGCGACTTCCAACGTGGGGTTCTCGCTCCACTTGGTAAACGTTACGGATGAAGGCGATGCCGTATTCGCGAAAGAAATACTGGGCGAGTTGAACGGTGATGCCGAGCAGATAAGCGTGAGCCTGTAGGGCGCATCGCCGTGTTCCGGAGGGCGTGCTGAACTTCAATGCGGCAGGTTTCGTATCTGTTGCTTGAAAGACCGTTGAGATTCAGCTCTCTTTGGACACATGAATGGTGGGACTCCCTCCTACTCCCCGCACTTCTTGCGTGGATTCCTTCTGCTCGCTCTGGTAAGTGTCCCCTTGTTCGAAGGCTGCCAGACGGGAGCCTTTAGGCCATCCGGGGAGATGGCGGCAGCCTGCATGCTAGTTGAAGATGGGTACGGACCCGACGGATCGACTGAGGTACGAGTAGAAACGGTAGCAGCAGGGTTGGAAGTGCCGTGGGGCCTTGCCTTCCTCCCCAACGGCGACATACTGGTTACGGAGCGCCCCGGCCGACTCCGTCTCGTACGGGATGGCCGGCTCGCCCGCGAGCCCCTCGCCGTCATGGATGACTCAGATACGGCTGAAGGCGGCCTGCTCGGCATCGCGCTCCACCCTGATTTCGCCACCAACGGCATGTTCTTTCTTTACCGAACGGTACATCCCAATGATGACGATCCTCTCAATCGTGTGGAACGGTGGCAGTTGACCGAAAATGGGACCGCAGCAACCCGATTTGGCATCCTTCTCGACAACATCCCCGCCGCCACCTACCACAACGGCGGCCGCCTTCGCATTGGCCCTGACGGGATGCTCTACGTGGGCACCGGCGACGCCCGCGATCCCAACCTTTCGCAGGATCCAGAAAGCCTCGCGGGCAAGCTCCTTCGCATCGATCCGGACGGTTCGATCCCGGACGACAACCCGATTCCTGGGAGTCCGGTCTATCTCCTCGGCATCCGCAACACGCAGGGCTTCGACTGGCCCAACGATTCGACGATCTGGCTCACCGATCATGGCCCGTCGGGCGAGATGCTACGCCGTGACCACGACGAGGTCAACGTGGCGCGGGCAGGCGACAACCTGGGCTGGCCTACCATCTACGGGTGCGAGAGTAGTACGGGCATGGTTTCTCCGTCGATCACCTGGGCCGATGCGACGCCGCCCGGAGGCGCTGCCGTCTACACCGGAGACGCCATCCCGGAGTGGCAAGGCAGCTTGCTGATCGGGATACTCGGGTCGCGTCACCTCCAGCGCGTCGCTCTCGATGCCAGCGGCAGCGTAACCCACCACGAGGTCTATTTCCGCAACGAGCTGGGCCGCCTCCGCGATGTGGTGATGGGCCCGGACGGCCACCTCTATCTAACGACCAGCAACTGCGACGGACGGGGGGATTGCCCGGCTGATGGGGATAAGGTTTTGCGGATCGTACGGTAGGGAGCCTTCCGGGCATATCGGCCTGACGGTGACACCCCCTGTCACCACCATTTCGTACCCTACCCGACAGCTTGCGGCGCGTCCCGTTGATGGGTACCGTAGGCAACACCCGGCGATTCGTTTTTCTGATGGACCTGACTCCGTTTCTATTTCTCGTTCTGGGCCTTCTCGTAGGTGGGGGTGTGGTGTTTCTGGTCTTCCGCATCCGCGGAGATGCGGCCAGACAGATCGAGGTGTCGTCGCTGAATGAGCGCCTGAGCCAAAGGGACGAACAGATCTCCGAGCAGAAGGCGGGACTTCAACATGCTGAAACCGAACTTCGCCGCGAGCAGGAGCGGGCGACGAACTCCGAGCGGCTCCACGCGGTGGCCGTCCAGCAAATCAAAGAGGCTGAC
>JADFQN010000065.1 GCA_022561755.1 Bacteroidota bacterium | reverse complement strand
CGACAGGCGATTCCCCCGTGGTTCCGTTCGACCGGCGGTTCTACAGCGGTGGGGCCTCCAGTGTGCGCGGCTGGAAGTTCAGAACACTCGGGCCGGGCGGGTTGACCGGTGAGGGAGCGTTCGTCCAGGGCGGCGATATCAAACTGGAGGCCAGCGCAGAGGCTCGGCTCACGTTCCTCCGCCGGTTTCTGGGCGCGGACTGGCAGCTTGCACTGTTCGCGGATGTAGGCAACGTCTGGTTTGGGCCCCGCAACCCCGGCGACGAAGGCGGGCGTTTCCGTTTCGATCAGTTCTATAACGAGCTAGGCGTTGGTGGGGGGTACGGCCTCCGGATCGGTTGGGAGTACCTCATTCTCCGGTTCGACCTTGGGCACAAGGTGCATATTCCAGGTACCGATTCCGGTCTTTTCCCCGAGGGCCTCGGAAGCCCGCTTTTCCACTTCGGAATCGGCCAGGCGTTCTAGGAGGCTGTTGAAAAACTCCACCTACCTGCTGCGGCGCCTCTTGCCCGATCTCCGCGTTGCGAAATACTCAACGAATCACCGATTCGCCTGCGATTTTGCGCCTTGATCTCGGCCAAGATTCGCGCGCCTCGCTTACGGCGTAGTATTTCAACAGGCTCCTAGGAGCCTGTTCACAGTAAATCATGAAGGATTGTTTCGGGCCATTCTGGGCCGTTTCAGCGCTGCACTCCCCGGATCGAGCCCGGGGCAGGCTCTGTGCGCGAAACCCCTCCTCCAGGGAGGTGGATCCCCGCCGTATGGCGGGTAGACGGAGAGTGTTGCCCCGACCTCCTCGAGGGCCTTGAATCGGCGTCCCCGCAGTACTGCGGGATCCTCAAGCCAATCTCAACACGCTTACTGTGAACAAGCCCTGGTAGCCCGGACGTACCACGGAATAGGAGTGCGTCGACAGGAGGCTACTCCGCTACGCGTCGTCCACTTCCAGGCAGGCCAGCGAACGATCGAACACGCCCAAGGCATCGTCGATCAGTTGGCGCGCCATTTTGTCGGCGGCGGAGGCGGTCCCGAAATCACCCCTCGACTCATGGAGCACGTGCCCGTGATGGAGCACCGTGTAGCCGTAAGACTGCGCACCGAAGCGGCCGTGCATCGTGGCTATCGTGAGATCGAAACCACGATGCCGAAGCGTCATTGCTTCTGTAGTCGCTGTGGCGGGGAAAGATGTGCGAGGTGGGGGCATGAGCGCCATGGAGATTTGGGAGACGAGTGACGTGTGGAACAAGCATCGTCAACCCGCGCGCCTTCTATGTTCAAACCCCTCCTCAGCGTTGGATTGGTACACTTCTGCGCCGGAATGGGCGGTAGAAGGCGCACAGGCTCAGGATGAGACACATTACGGCGTCGGTGAGACCAACAATGAAACCCGCGCCTCCCAGGCGGAAAGCACGGTTTCTGTACCCGGATGCGCTAGGAAGCTGTCGGATTCAGAATGATTCTACTGCGGCGAAGGTAAGTCGAGTCAGGGGTCATGGGTCAGATTTGGGAGGTACGAGGCCAAAGTAAGAGGGTTAAGGATTGAAGGTTTCAGGCTGAAGGTTGTCCCGGTTCCCTGACACCTGCGCTCAGTCCTTTACCCTTAGCTCATAGCCTTCAACCCTCAGTCCTCCGTACACCTGAAGCCTGACTTCTGACCCCCAATTCCTTTCCCCACTCGCCTTGCTATGATCCTCCCAAACCCAACAGGCACCTATTCGGACGAGGAGGCCGTTTCGTGTTGCTGCTCGCGAATCAGTTCAAGCGCACGTTCGGCAACAACATGAAAGCGTTGAACATCGGCGGCTATCGCGTCGCACAGGGGCCCTGTTCCACTTACTGAACCCGCCCGGGCGTTACGCTCCAACTCTACACACAAGTACGAGAGAGATTTGGCCCCAAGAATACCGCTGGACGATTTCAGCTTGTGGACTGCCTTTGCCACAGTCGCCGCGTCGCCCTTGCTGTGGGCAGTCAAGATGTGCTCCATCAAGAGTGTGTCGGCGCGGAGGTAGCTGGCCAGCACCTCTTCGGCAAACCCGAGGTCTTCCACGCCCGTCAGGGTACGAAGATGATCGGGGATAGCGCGAGCAGCGGTGTCCAACTCCTCAGCAGTCATCGTCGGTTCGCCAGGCTGTGGGGCAGGTGACGGTATGCCTGGCTGAGGCGTGGGCAGGCCGGGTGCCTGATTCGCAGGGGGCTGATCGGGGGCTCCTGCTGGAGACGATGAAGCGGGTTCTGCTGGTGCAGAGGACGCGCTATCCGGGCTTGCCGGCCGGGGTGGCGACGGCTTTGGCTTGCTCGGGGCCTTCGGGCCAATCAGGCTGTCGAGGTCGAGCGTTCTCGGCTTGCGGTCGAGAACGGCAGAGGGCGTGCGTATGGGCGAAGCCTCAGCCGCTAACTCTGCTTCCGTTCTCTCCGGCGGCTTTCTATTCATCACAATGCGGTTGCACTTGGCAAGCGCTGCCGCGAGGTCCTCATGGCGGACGGGCTTCGGTACGTAGTCGTCCATCCCGGCCTCCAGGCAGCGATCTCGGTCGCCCTGCATGGCGTTCGCGGTCATGGCTATGATGCGCGGCCGCTTCTCGCGGGGAACGGTCTGCCGGATTCGGCGTGTGGCCTCCAGGCCGTCCAGTTCGGGCATCTGGACGTCCATTAGGATGACATCGTAATCTGCCAGTTCCAGTGCCTTGATCACCTCCAGGCCGTTCGCAGCGACATCGGCGACGTATCCAAGGCGCTTGAGGATGCCCAAGGCCATCTTCTGGTTGACCGTGTTGTCCTCAGCCATCAAAATGCGGAGGGGCTGCTTCTCCGAAGATGGAGGAGCCGATGGGGTTGGGAGGGGAGGGTCACCGGATGGCTGTGGCGCTGGAGGGTCCACCTCAGGCGGCGTGGATTCCTGAGCTTCGGTTTCCGCAGAGAGTTCGTGCAGATTTTCGTTGGCCGACGCCGTAGAACCAGGGACGCTCGCATCCTGATCATGAGCCTCATCATGGCTCGGAGACACGTCCTCAGCATGAGCGTCCGGGATGTGCGGCGCATCAAGCTCATCGCTTGCTGATTCTTCCAAGTCTGAGGTGTTGGAAGCGCCCGGAGCGTCGTTCTCATCTCCCGAGGCCGGAAGCGTCGGAGGAGCGCTCCAGTCCTCCGGCAACTGACGAAGACGCTCCTGCGTGGTGGCCACGTCGGTCAGCACCTCAAACAACTGTGTCTGCTTGACGGGCTTGGTAAGTGCAGCATCCAACAGCCCGCCTGCGCGTATGCGGTTGCCCACCGAGGAAAGCATGACGAGAGGGCGCTCACGGACCGCGTCGCGCGACCGCAGCTCCTCGGCCAGCATCAACCCGTCCATCTCGGGCATCTGCATGTCGAGGAGGGCGAAATCGTAGATGCCGCCTCGGTCAACCCAGTCCAGAGCTTCGGCCGCTCCCGACCACGCAATGGGCTCCATACCCCAGTTCTCGCTTTGCTTTACGAGAATCTTCCGATTCGTCTCGTTGTCGTCTACAATAAGGACGCGTTTGCTTTGCAGCTGTGCCTGGATACCCCGCAGAGACTCCGTATTAGCAATAATGGCTTCGTACACCAGCACGGTGAAGAAGAGCGTGGAACCAACCCCGACCTCGCTCTCCACCCACATGGTGCCGCCCATCAACTCGGCAAGGCGGCGGCTAATGGCAAGGCCCAGGCCGGTGCCGCCATACTTGCGTGTGGTGGACGAATCGATTTGCGAGAACGACGTGAATAGGCGGTTCAGCCGATCCTCCGGGATGCCTATGCCGGTGTCGCGCACGCTGAACTGGAGTTCGTGGAGCGCCCGTGTGTCCGCGCCGCGAACGGCACGAGACCCCACCGAAACGACGACTTCACCGTTCTCGGTGAACTTGACCGCGTTGCCGAGAAGATTTACGAGTATCTGGCGGAGACGCGTCACGTCGCCGTTTATGGTCTCGGGGACGTTGTCTTCGAGGGAGTAGGTGAGCTCCAGCTGTTTCTCGTCCGCCTTGGAGGCGAACAGGTCCAGAGCCTCTTCGATGCACTGGCGGAGCTCGAACGGCTGCTCTTCCAGCTCAATCTTCTCGGCCTCGATCTTCGAGAAGTCGAGAATGTCGTTTATGATGGTCAGCAGGCTTTCGCCGGAAACGCGGATAGTATCTACGTAGTCGCGTTGCTCCTCGGTAAGCCCACTGTCGGCAAGGAGCGTCGTCATCCCGATCACCCCATTCATAGGGGTGCGGATCTCGTGGCTCATCGTGGCCAGGAACTCGCTCTTGGCCTTGGCCGCCACGTCCGATGCGTTCATGGAGTCGCGCAGCTCATCAACCATTTTTAGCCGCGAGCGCAACACGAAATAGCCCAGGATTGCGATTGCGCTCAGCGTAAACAGGTAGGTGATGCGCGACACTTGTGGGTCGCTTACGGCAAACGCAACAATACCCGTCGCAAGTACGACGAAGCCTGAGTAGATAGCCAGATGTGTTGGCTTCCTGAACCCGACCGCGCACCCGAAGATCACGAGCATCATCGCGAAAGTCGTGTTCACGGATAGCTGGTTGAGGTAAGTCAGACTTACCTGCCACGCCGAAACCACGTAGAACAGCGCGTAAATCCCGAGCAGTGCATTCTCCCGAAACCACTTGCTTAAAAACGTCAGGCCGACTAGCGCGAGGCACGCAAGCCCGACGCCCAAACGCACCCAGATGGGGTCCACGATGCCCGGTTCCACCATTTGGTAGAGCGGACCGAATCCGATAATAACAATGCCGCCGAGGAGCAGCAGGGCGCGGTACAGTTTCAGGTTGAGCGAAGCCTGCGACTTGGGCATGAGCGTGAGTGGGGAAACAGGGTTCTCTGCCCTTCTAGGAGGCTGTTGAAATACTACGCCGTAAGCGAGGCGCGCGAATCTTGGCCGAGATCGAGGCGCGAAATCGCAGGCGAATCGGTGATTCGTTGAGTATTTCGCAACGCTGAGATCGGGCAAGAGGTGCCGCCGCAGGTAGGTGGAGTTTTTCAACAGCCTCCTGAGGTAGTTATTACCGGAGAAGGCGCAGAGAGAACCGTGTCAAGGCGGATTGCGGCGGGTTTTTGGCGGATGGGTCCGCCTGGCTACGTGCGACAAAAAGCGCTCCTGTTAGAACCGGGCACGCGCCCTGTTCGCGATCTATTCCGCACGCATATTTGTTGGGCAGGGTATTTTGGAACACGCTCACCATTAGTTTTGATGTCCGAACCAGCCACTGCCCAGAAGCCATCCATCCGCAGGGGTGAGGAAATTGAGCTCACGCTCGAAAAGTTTGCGGATCGCGGGAAGTCGCTGACGCGCGTGGGTGGGTACGTGGTTTTTGTAGCCGGCGCGGTGCCGGGCGATCGCATTCGAGCCAAAGTCTTCAAACGAAAGAAGTCGTTCGCTGAAGCAAAGCTGTTGGAGGTGCTGGAGCCCAGCCCACTACGCACGGAGCCCCGATGCGAGTACTTCAATAGCTGCGGCGGTTGCAAGTGGCAGCACGTGCAGTACGACGCCCAGTTGGAGATGAAGCGGGAAGCCGTAGCCGAGGCGCTAGGCCATCAAGGCGGGTTTGATCTGGAAGCGCTCGGCATTGAGGTCCGGCCGACGCTCGGCGCGGAAGAGACCTACTTCTACCGCAACAAGATGGAGTTCACCTTCGCTTCCAAGCGATGGCTTACGGATTGGGAGATCGCCACGGGCGAGGTATTGGACAAGGACTTTGCCCTCGGCCTCCACGTCCCCGGCCGGTTCGACAAGGTGCTGGACTTGCAGGCGTGCTACCTCCAGTCCGAGTGGTCGGCGAGGCTCGTGAACGGCGTGCGGGCCTTTGCAAAGGAGAAGGGGTGGAAGCCGTGGGACGTGCGGAACCACACGGGGTACCTTCGCCACCTCGTCCTCCGTACGCCCGAGCATACCGACGAGAACATGGTCGTGATCGTCACGAGCAAAGAGGATCCGGAGCGGATGGCACTCTTCGCCGAGTTCCTCCAGCGCGATTTCCCGGAGGTCTCCACGCTCGTCAATACTATCAACTCCACGCCCTCACAGACCGCGTACGGGGAGAAGATGATCAATGTGTTCGGCCCCGGCGTCGTTCACGACAAACTAGGCCCGCACACGTTTGAGATCGCCGCCAACGCATTTTTCCAGACCAACACGAAGCAAGCCGAGAGGCTCTACGAGGTAGTGGCCGAGTTCGCCGGCCTCAAGCCCGCCGACCTCGTGTACGATCTCTACTGCGGCGCCGGGACGATCTCGCTCTTTATTTCTGACCGCGTGAAGCGCGTTGTCGGCGTGGAAATGATCGAAGCAGCCGTTGTCAATGCGAAGGCCAACGCAGTGGCCAACGGCGTTCAGAACTGTACGTTTGTCGCGGGCGACATGCTGAAGCTGTTTACGCCCGAGTTTGTAGAAGAGCACGGCCGCCCGGATGTGCTCATCGTCGATCCGCCGCGCGCCGGGATGCATCCGAAGGTGGTCAAGCAGATCAAAAGGCTGAAGCCCGAGCGCCTCGTGTACGTTTCCTGCAACCCCCAGACGCAGGCCCGCGACATCGGGCAACTCGGCGACGCCTACCACATCGAAGCCGTCCAGCCCGTCGATCTCTTCCCGCACACGCACCACGTGGAGAACGTAGTGAAAGTGGTTGCCGTATAGAGATTGGTCTCGATCTTTTTTGCCATGGTCTCCGACGATTTCCCCATCAGCCTCCTTGTTTTTTCCTCACCTGAAGAGGAGCGGGAGTACTGGCTCAGCAAGACACCCTGGGAGCGGATACAAGCGATACTACTGATGAACCGTGAGAAGTATGGAGATGCTGCCTGCGATGCCCCAATGGAACGCGTGCTTTGGATTGGAACTCGTGAGCATTTGAAGTACATCCCGCTCGACGACAGATGAGTCGCGCCTTCGTCACCGGCGGAACGGGCTTCGTGGGGAGCCATCTCGTGGAGGCGCTACTGGAGCGTGGCTACGAGGTCCGCTGCCTCGTCCGGAAGGAGCCGAAGTGGTTGGAAAGCCTGCCGGTCGCCGTTGTTCATGGGGATCTGTTTGATGAAGGGGCGCTGCGGGAGGGCATGGATGGCGTGGACGTTGTCTACCACGTGGCCGGGATGACGCGAGCGCCGAACCGTGATGTGCTGGACCTCGTCAACGTCGACGGCACGCTGAACGTCCTGGATGCCGCGAATGAGATGGTTGTTGGGAAGGTGCTGGTTACGTCGTCAATAGCGGCGGTGGGGCCGAGCGGAAACCATCCGTTGACGGAAGAAGCGCCGCTCAAACCGATCTCCAGCTATGGCCGCAGCAAGGCCGAGATGGAACGGCAAATCGTAGAGCGTATGGATGGAACCCCTGTCGTTGTCATTCGCCCGTCTGCGGCCTACGGTCCCCGCGAGGCCGACATTTTCACCCTCATCAAGACGGCCGACAAACAGCACATTCTACCGATCGTGGGCGATGGTAATGTGGCGCAACTCGATCTTGTACACGTCCGCGACCTGGTGAACGGTATGATCGCCGCGGCGGAATCGAAGGCCACGTCCGGCCGGACGTATTTTCTCGGCGGCCCGCGAGGCTACAGTTGGGATGAGATCCGGACGGCGATTCGGGTCGCGCTGGGCCACTGGGCTCTCAGCATCAACGTGCCGCGTATACTGGTAGGCGTCATCGGCGCGGCATCCGAGGGCGTCGGGAAGTTGCTTGGGAAATATCCCCCCCTCAACCGCGAGAAGGCCCGCGAAGCCAAAGCGTCGTGGCTCGTTTCATCCGACAGGGCGCGAACCGATTTCGGCTACGAGCCGTCCGTTTCGTTGGAGGAAGGCATGATCGAGACCGTCCGCTGGTACCGGGAGAACGGGTGGCTGTAAAGGGAAAAGGGGAAAGGGAAAAGGGGAAAGGGAAAAGGGAAAAGGGTTGTGAAGCCGTGCCCAGGAAGTTCCCTCCATCTGACATCCCACATCCCAAATCCGAAAGCTGACATCCCACATCCCAAATCCGATATCAAGAATCCGTCCTCCGTCCTCCATTCTTTCTCTCACCCTTTCCCGCTTTCCTCCCTTCTTCCTCTACCGACTGGCCACCTGCGGAATCTCCACGCCGCCCCCGGCGTTACCTTTTGCTGCCGGAACTAAGGCGTCCGAGCCCCTCCGGCTCTTTTCGACCAACCTCTCCGTTTCGTGAGCTCCTTCGGATTTAACAGCGGCTACGTCGAGGATCTGTACGCGCAGTTTCTCGAGAACCCCGAGTCGGTCAGCGAGAGCTGGCGCGAGTTCTTCGCCGACTTCCAGCCCGGCCCCACGTTCAGTCCGCGTACGCCTGGTACAGGAGTGGCCGTGGCGCCGGACGTCGTTGCGGCCGAGTCCGGCGTAGCCCCGCCGGCTGCGCCTTCAGGAGATGGAGCAGCGATCGCGGAAGAGGTGCCGGCCCCACCGCGTCCGAGACCCCCGTCTACAGCCGATGTCCGCGTATCGGATGGCGCCGAGGTGACGCCATTGCGCGGTGTGGGCGCCAAGATCGTGGAGAACATGGAGGCCAGCCTGAGCATCCCGACGGCGACCTCCGTGCGCGAGGTGCCCACGAAGCTCATGTCGGAGAACCGCCGCCTCATAAACCGGCGGCAGCAGATGATGGGCGGCGAAAAGGTCTCCTTCACCCACCTCATCGCGTATGCCATCGTGAAGGGGCTGGAGCAATTCCCCGGCATGAATGCCACCTTCCGCCACAACCCTGAGGGTAAGCCGGAGCGTATCGATCCGGAGGACTCCAACCTCGGCCTTGCCATTGATATCGAGAAGAAAGGCAAACGGCAACTCCTGGTGCCAAACATAAAGGCCGCGCAGAACCTTTCGTTTGCGGAGTTCATCGGGGCCTACAACGGCATCATCAACCGCGCTCGCGGCGGCGAGCTGGATGTCTCCGATTTTCAGGACACGACGGCCACCCTCACGAATCCGGGCACGATCGGCACCGCGATGAGCGTGCCTCGTCTGATGCCCGGGCAGGGTGTGATCATCGGCGTGGGCTCCATCGGCTTCCCGCCGCAATACGCCGGGATGTCGAAGGAAGAGCTCTCGCGCCTCGGTCTGAGCGAGGTGATGACCATCACCTCCACGTACGACCACCGGGTCATCCAGGGCGCTGAGAGTGGTGAGTTCCTCCGGTTCGTATCCGACCAGCTTACCGGCCAACTCGATTTCTACGACGAGGCCTTCCGCAGTCTCGGCATCCACACGCCGCCGCTACGCATGGAGGCCGACACGACGCCGACGCTGGGCCGCCGGGGCGTGGGCAGCGACCGAGCGAGTATCGCCGAGAAGCAGGCCAGCGTCCTCCAGTTCATCCGCGCGTACCGCGTGCGCGGACACCTGCTCGCCGACACCAACCCGCTGCACTACGAGCCGCGTATCCACACCGAACTCGACCCCGCCAGTTACGGCCTCACCGTCTGGGATCTCGACCGCGTGTTCATCACCGGCCGCCTCGCCGGAAAGGAGAAGATGCCACTGCGCGATGTCCTGGACATCCTGTGGGATACCTACGCCGGGCACATCGGCACCGAGTTCATGCACATCTCCTCACCCGAGGAGAAGCGCTGGCTAATGGAGCGCATCGAGCCGCAGCAATTCCGCGAAAAGGTCTCTGTAGAGCGCAAGAAGCGCATTCTTGAGAAGCTGAACGCCGCCGAGGCCCTCGAGCAGTTCATCCACACGAAGTACATCGGCCACAAGCGGTTCTCACTGGAAGGCGCCGAAACGGTGATTCCCATACTCGACGCCATCATCTCCGACGCCGCCAATCAGGAAGTGGAGGAGGTGGTCATCGGGATGGCCCACCGGGGCCGCCTGAACGTGCTCACGAACATCATCGGCAAGCCGTATAACAAGGTGTTCGACGAGTTCGAGGGGACCATCGACGCCCAGGCGGTGCAGGGCTCCGGCGACGTGAAGTACCACCTCGGCCAGCAGGGCGTACATACCGCGCCGAGCGGCGCCACGATCAAGCTCTCGCTGGCCTCTAACCCGAGCCACCTCGAAGCCGTGAGCCCGGTGGTTGAAGGAGTTGTGCGGGCTAAGCAGCAGCGCTTGATCGAGCAACTTGACGACCAGCCCGAGAGGGTGGTCCGCGACCGCGTCATCCCGATCCTTCTGCATGGAGACGCAGCATTCGCAGGCCAGGGCGTGGTGGCGGAAACGCTCAACCTCTCCGAACTGGAAGGCTACCGAACCGGCGGCACCATCCACCTCGTCATCAACAACCAGATCGGTTTTACGACGCTCCCGCTGCACGCGCGCTCATCCGCCTATGCCACCGACATCGCGCGGATGATTCAGGCGCCCATCTTCCACGTCAACGGCGACGACCCCGAAGCCGCCATCCGCGTGGCAGGCCTCGCTCTCGACTACCGGCAGGTCTTCAACAAGGACGTGGTCATCGACCTGATCTGTTACCGCAAATACGGCCACAACGAAGGCGACGAGCCGGGCTACACGCAGCCGCTCATGTACGCCGACATCAAGGGCCACCGCTCCGTGCGAAAGTTGTACGTGGAGCATCTGCTGCGCAAGGGAGAACTAACGCCGGAGGACGCCGAGTCGCTGCTGGATGACTTCCGCGCGCGCCTCGACCAGGCGTTCGAGGAGACGAAGGAACTGGCGGAGCGTCAGAAAGACCACCAGGTCATTCCGCAGCCGGTCCACGTACCAGCGGCGGAGGAGGTGGATACCTCGGCGCCGCGGGAATCGCTGGAGCGGGTGGTACGTGCGCTGGTCGATTTGCCGGAGGACTTCAACGTCCACCGCAAGCTGGAGCGCCAGTTCAAGCGCCGCGAGCAACAATTTGAGGAAGGCAAGATCGACTGGTCCTTCGCAGAAGCACTTGCGTTTGGTACGTTGCTGCAGGAGGGCGCCCCGGTTCGCCTCTCCGGGCAGGATTCAGGGCGCGGCACCTTCTCGCAGCGCCACGCCATCCTGTACGACCAGAATGATGCGCATACGTACGTTCCGCTCAACCACGTGGCGGAAGGACAGGCGCGTTTTCAGGTCTACGACAGCCTATTGAGCGAATACGCTGCGCTGGGGTTCGAGTACGGGTATTCCGTTGCGGAACCGGATGCGCTGGTGTGTTGGGAAGCCCAATTCGGCGACTTCGTCAACGGGGCGCAGATCATGATCGACCAGTTTATCTCGGCCGCCGAGGCCAAGTGGGCGCAGACCAGCCGCCTAACCATGCTCCTCCCGCACGGATCTGAGGGGCAGGGCCCGGAGCACTCCTCGGGCCGCCTGGAGCGGTTTCTGCAGGCCTGCGCCGAGGACAACATGATCGTAGCCAACTTCTCGACGCCCGCGAACTACTTCCACGCCCTCCGGCGGCAGGTGAAGCGCGAGGCCCGCAAGCCGCTCGTGGTGATGACGCCCAAGAGCCTGCTGCGGCACCCTGCCGCTGTCTCCACCGTGGAGGATCTAACCGAAGGCCGCTACCAGCCCTTCATTCCGGCGGAGGCCGAGCCGTCTTCCGCAAAGCGCCTCGTGCTCTGCTCGGGCAAGGTCTATTACGATATGCTGAAGGCTCGCGAAGAACTCGATAGCTCCGGCTCCGTCGCCATCGCACGGCTGGAGCAGTTCTATCCCTTCCCCGAAGAAGCCGTCGCGGCTGAGCTAACGCGATTCAAGGACATCGAGGAGGTGGTCTGGCTGCAGGAAGAGCCGGCCAACATGGGCGCGTGGTCCTTTGTCCGCCCGTTGCTGGATGACGTGCTGGAGCAGATCCACGGCGATTGCAACAGACGCGTGGCGTACGCCGGCCGGCCGTCCGCAGCGAGCCCCGCCACCGGAAGCGCTACGGTCCACGTCGCCCAGCAGGAGGTGATTCTCCGGCGTGCGCTGGGGGTGGAGGGCTGAGGGGGCGATTGGATTGGAAGACCTGTAGGGACACGGCAGGCCGTGTCCGCGTGAGCTTCATGGTTCCAAGCAGCAGAATTAGATTTGCATGACCCAATACATACAGAGGTAAACAAGAACGCCGCCCCCTGCAGTGCTGCTGGGAGCGGGCGTTTTAACTAGTCAGGGCTGGGCAAACCCGGCGGACTCTAGTAGCGCCGCCTGCGGCGCGCGTTGGCCCTTGCCTTCTTGCGCTCTTCGCGGCGCACTTCGCTTGGCTTCGTGAACGCGAGGTTCTCGCGGTAGGTGCGCAGGATGCGCGCGCGGTTCACCGTGCGCTTGAAACGACGCAGCGCGCGGTCGATGGACTCTTTGTCACGAACTTTGATACCGACTGTCAAGGCAGACCTCTTAAAAGGGTACAGATAAAACGGGAAGCGGCACGGAAACCGCGAAGCATTACAAGGTACGGAGTCGGGTCCCTCGGCTTCAAGGGAATGGGTGCCCCAGGATTAGTGAAAACCGGGCGAAGGAAGCTCGGTTTCATGCACTTGCATGGTGGGATATCGGATCATGCGCTGTCCAGGTTTAGCATCGCGTCACATCGATGAAGCAATTCCCCAATTCCGTTCAGACGATCGTCCTCGCCACCCGCAACCCCGGCAAGGTGGCCGAGCTTGCCGCGATGTTGGGGGAGTTGCCGATTCAACTCATTTCTGTCGTGGATGTACACGATGCTCCGCATGTTGAGGAGGACGCCGACACACTCCGTGGCAATGCAGAGAAAAAGGCGCGAGCGCTTTTCGAGCACACGGGCATTCCCTCTCTGGCCGACGACACCGGCCTCGAAGTGGATGCCCTCGCCGGCGCGCCGGGTACCCACAGCGCGCGCTACGCCGGATCTGAATGCAATGACGCGGCCAACCGTGCGAAGCTGCTGACTGCGCTGGAAGGGCGGGAGGATCGCTCGGCGCGTTTTCGTACGTCGCTGGCTTTTGCGGATATCGCAGGCACACACTTTTTCGACGGGGTGTGCGAGGGCGTCATCACAAACGAGGAGCGCGGACGCGCCGGGTTCGGCTACGATGCCATCTTCCAACCCAATGACGCCGA
This sequence comes from Bacteroidota bacterium, assembly GCA_022561755.1. Lineage (GTDB taxonomy): Bacteria > Bacteroidota > Rhodothermia > Rhodothermales > Rubricoccaceae > JAHEJB01. Next base: position 3,880 of record JADFQN010000065.1, on the reverse strand, counting down.
CGGACGCACATTCGCCGAAATGGACAAGGTGGAAAAAAACCTGATCTCCCACCGCGGCCGCGCGCTGGCGCAGTTCGTACGATTCCTTGAGGAGCGTTTGCCAATAACAAAAGCGTTTGATCCGTAAACACCCTGAGACGCCCCGCCGGGTCGTCTCTACGTTCTGCCCCAAAACCAACGCCGGCAACCCCTCATACGCCCACACCCCCTCACCCTCTCATACCCTCACACTCAAACGCCCTACCCTTCACACCCTCATCCACTTACCCCCTCAACCCCCGTGATCGCTCTCATCCAACGTGTTAGCCAAGCATCAGTGGACGTTGACGGAGAAACCGTCGGAGCCATCGGAGCCGGCTTGCTCGTTCTGCTCGGCGTCCATCAGGACGACACCGAGGCCGAGGCCGATTGGCTGGCGGGCAAGGTGAGTCGGCTGCGTGTGTTTCGCGATGACGAGGGGCGAATGAACCGGTCCCTGCTCGAAACGGGCGGCGAGGCCCTCGTCGTTTCACAGTTCACACTTTACGGAGATACACGCAAGGGAAACAGGCCGTCGTACGTAGCGGCGGCGCCTCCCGAGAAAGCCGAGGCCCTCTACGAGTACTTCGCCGAACGGCTCAGCAGCCTCCTCAACAAGCCGGTTCCGACGGGCGAATTCGGCGCCATGATGAATGTGCGCCTCGTCAATGACGGCCCTGTGACGCTGTGGATTGAGAGGTAGGGTGCGCTCGCCGAGTGCGCCGCCAATGTGAGAGGAAGAAAGAGGGAAGGAAGAATGCAGGACACGAAGAAGGTGGCCACATGTAGTTTGATATGCATTTTTCCTCTCGCTCTCTCAAACCCTCATCCTCTCATTCGTTCAAAACAGTGCGCCTTTTCCTGCTCGCCTTTGTCCTCCTCTCAATGACAGCGTCCGCGCAATACGCTCCGTTTGTCCTCCACAACGCCCGCATTTACACGGTAAGCGACGAGCAGACGCGGGTTGAGGCGATGGCCGTCGACTCCGGGCGTGTAGTCGCGCTGGGAACGCACGACGAGATGTTGGCGGCGTACCCCGATTGGGTGAGGATAGACGCAGCGGGCCTCACCGTAGTGCCTGGCCTGATCGACGCCCACGCGCACCTCATGGGGATGGGGCAGAGTCTATTGCGCGCAGATCTGGTGGGCACCGCCTCGATAGGAGATGTCGTTGAGCGCCTTATCGCGTTCGAGGCCACGCTGCCCGAGGAGGGCTGGCTGACCGGCCGTGGTTGGGATCAGAATGACTGGGGAGGAAACGGAGCCTTCCCGACACATCACGTTTTGGACAGCGCCTTCCCCAATCGCCCCGTCTGGATAAGCCGCGTGGATGGGCACGCCGGATGGGCAAACTCGGCCGCTATGCGCGCAGCCGGCATCAACTCTGATTCGCTTGCCCCTGCCTCGCCCGACGGCGGGGTGATTCAGGTGGACGGGCAGGGCTGGCCTACGGGTGTTTTTGTGGATGCGGCTGAGGAACTGATAGACCGAGCGCTACCACCGGCAACGGAAGCCGAATTGGAGGAGGCACTCACGAGAGCCCTGCAGGAGACGGCGAAGTACGGCCTCACGGGCGTCCACGAGGCCGGCGTCGGCGCGGACACACTCGCCGTCTACAGGCGCTTTATCGAAGATGGGCGGTTCAACATCCGCAACTATGCAATGATCGGCGGAATCGGTTCTCTGTTTGAGTCGATCTGCGTAAATGGCATCATCGAAGGAAAGGGAGACCGTCTCTGGGTTCGGTCCCTGAAGCTATACGAAGACGGAGCGCTTGGAAGTCGCGGCGCGGCGCTGCTGGCAGACTACCAGGACGATCCTGGCAACCGGGGCCTCTTCCAGTACGAGCCCTCCATGCTGGAATCGATGGTGCGGAAAGCCATGCAGTGCGGCCTGCAGGTGAACACGCACGCCATCGGTGATGCCGCAAATCGTGCCGTTCTGAATGCCTACGAAGCCTCCATGGAAGCCACCGGCGGTGGTCCCGGCCGCCATCGGATCGAACACGCGCAGGTTGTGGCATTGGAAGACATCCCACGCTTCGCCCGGCTGAATATCATCGCATCAGTGCAGCCTACCCATGCCACCAGCGACATGCCGTGGGCCGAAGACCGCATAGGATCGGATCGGATCCGGGGCGCCTACGCGTGGCGGCACCTGCTCGACGCAGGCGTTCGCCTTCCACTCGGTTCCGACTTCCCGGTGGAGCGCGTCAATCCGCTGCTCGGCTTCTACGCGGCCATCACCCGGCAGGACGCGGACGGCAATCCCCTCAACGGATGGTACCCCGATCAGCGCCTCACGCGCGAGGAAGCGCTGCGGGGCTTCACGATCGAAGCTGCGTACGCAGGCTTTATGGAGGACGAAGTGGGCAGCCTGGAAGTGGGCAAGTGGGCCGACTTCGTAATCCTCTCAAAAGACATCATGACCGTGCCCGCTCGAGCCATTCTGGATGCGCACGTAGTGGCCACATACCTGGGCGGTGAGTTGATATACTCCTTCGAATAGACACGGAGGCAAACCGCGCTCACTTTTGTGCGTTGGAAGGCTATGGAACTAGGATCACCCGGCTGGTTCATCATGATGTTCGTGGGCGGCCTCGGCCTCGGCGTGGTCGTTTCCGCAGCCTGGCGGTGGATGAAGCACGTTCTAAACCGATGAATAGTCTCCTCACAGATAGCTTTGGCCGCCGGCACACCTACCTGCGGATTGGCCTCACGGAGCGCTGCAACCTTCGCTGCACGTACTGCATGCCGGCGGAGGGCGTCCCACTCAAGCCCAAGGCTGCGCGACTCACGGCAGATGAAATCGAGCGGCTGGTCCGGCTCTTTCTGGCGGAGGGCGTCAATAAGATCCGGCTCACGGGCGGCGAGCCGCTGGTGCGGAAAGAGGCCGTAGAGATCATACAGCGGATCGGGCGCCTGGATGGGCTTCAGGAGTTGGCAATCACCACGAACGCAATCCTACTTGAAGATCGGCTTCCCGCATTGAAGGCGGCCGGACTCACGCACCTCAACATCTCGCTGGACACCCTTCGGCCCGAGCGATTCAAACAGATCGCGCGCCGGGGCGGTTTTGAAGTCGTCCTTAGCGCCATCGACGCCGCGCTCGCATCAGGCTACGGAACGAGTGAGTGGCCGCTCAAAGTCAACGCTGTGGTGATGCGGGGCGTAAACGACGACGAGTTAACCGACTTTGTGGCGTGGACCCGGGACACGCCAATCGAGGTGCGCTTCATCGAGTACATGCCGTTCGACGGCAATGGTTGGGCGGATGCCGCACTCGTTCCGCTAGCCGAGATGCGCGAGCGTGTGGAGGATAAGTTCGGGCCGTTGGATGCCCTTCCCGGACAGCCGGAAGACACGGCGACCACGTTCCGTGTCCCAGGCTTCGCAGGTTCTGTGGGATTCATTGCCAGCATGACCGTGCCGTTTTGTGCAGGCTGCAACCGGCTTCGTATCACCGCCGACGGCAGCTTCAAAGTCTGCCTGTTCGGGCCAAAGGAGGTGAGCCTACGCGATCTGATGCGCAACGGCGCCGGCGACGACGAACTGAGGGGAGTGATTGGCGTCGCGGTGAATGGCAAGAAAGCTGCCCATGCAGGGATGGACGTTCTGGCCCGCACCCAAAACCGGCCGATGATTCTAATTGGTGGGTAAAGGCTGGAGGCTATGAGTTGTGAAATTTGGGCTAAGTGCATTGGGCTCTGAGTTTCTTGAGCAACGCGATTGCCATCCGGCGCACGGCTTCGAGATCCCAAATCCCAAATCCGATATCCGATATCCCAAATCCGATACCCGATATCCAAAATCCGAAATCACAAATCCGAAATCACAAACCCACAGCCCTCGTATCTTCAAAC
>JADFQN010000064.1 GCA_022561755.1 Bacteroidota bacterium | reverse complement strand
GAGGGCTAGGGGCAGGTTGAGCGTAATCAAAAGCGCAGCCATCACCACGAGAACAAGCAAACTCCCGATGAGCGGCATCAGTGCCGTCACAACCACATCCTGTAACATCCCGATATCGCTTATGACGCGAATCACCAGATCGCCGGCGCGGGTACGGCTGTGGAAGGAGAGCGACAGGCACTGCAGATGGCGGTAGAGCGCACCGCGCACGTCGGTCAGCACCCTGTTCCCAACAAGCGCAAAACCAACGCGGTTGAGATAACCCATCCATGCTCGCCCCGCCGTAATTAGAACGACGGCGGCGCCTGCTACTAGCAGGACCATAACGGGGCTCTCGCCATCAAGCGATGGAGCCCCCTGCGCCGGCATGAGCACACGGTCGAAGACCATTTTAAGCGGCCACGGCTCCAGTACGCGCAGTCCGACCGTGGTGAACAGAGCTGCGAATGAGCCGCCCAGCAACCCTCGGTGTCGGCGCGTGTACGGCCACACGAGTCGAAGCGTGCGGTTCAGGCCCGGCACGGCGGCGCGAAGTGTCCTGGAGCGGCTCATGCAAGCGCCTCCGTTGATCGCCGGGCCGATGCTTTGTCACAACCTGCCAGTGCAAGCACGCGCCCAAACACGGTATTCCATGAATGATGAGCCCGCGCGGCAGAACGCGCGGCAACTCCGAGGCGTGCACGAAGAGGCGGTGCCGCGTACAACCGCAAAAGTGCTTCGGCAACAGCGTCCACATCTCCAGGCTCAACGAGTAAACCTGTCACGTCATGTGTAAGTATCTCGGAGACCTGTCCTATGCGGCCGGCAACGATGGGCAACCCGGACGCCATGTACTCAAAGACTTTCAGCGGCGAGAAGTAGGTGGCCGTCGGATCGGCGTAGGGAGCAACGGCGACATCCATGGAAGCGAGCCAACGAGGCACCTCCGCTGGGGTTACGGCCCCGGTGAGGTGCGCTGCGGCGCGAATCCCGAGGCGGTCGAGATCCGCCTCAATATGCGCCTGCTCAGGGCCTGCGCCAACGATGAGCAAACAGGTTTCAGGCACCGCGCGATGTACCTGCGCGAAGGCTTTCACCAGCACAGAAAGTCCGTGCCACGGCTTCAGGCTTCCCACAAAACCGATGACGAATGCGTTTGTTGGTGCGTGCCATACCGGGTCGAGCTCCGGGCGAAAGCGCATCGTATCCACACCGTTCGAAACCACGTGTATGCGGCCTTGAGCTTCTGAGAATCCATTGAGCCAATCCGCTACGCCGTTCGAAACGGCGAGAAGGACTTCCGCGGCATCAAAAGCGCGGCGTGAGGCCGAACGTGCTTCATCTGGATTCACGAGCGTCCGATGTTTCGCCTGTTCGTCAATGAGCGGCGCGTTGACCTCCAGCACAGACGCAACCCCATGCTCGCCCGCGTACTCCATGGCAGCGAAGCTCCACAGCGAATAGCGTTCGTAGATGAGGTCGAAAGGACCTTGCTGTTCGATCTGTTCGCGGAGGATCCCATTGGCATCCAATGCAGCCCTTTCGCGCTCGGCCGAAGTTGCACCCGACGGGCAAGGCAGAGAGATAATCGGCAGATTTGCAAGATCATCAGGTGGCTCGCCACCCAGGCGCGCCGAGAAAAGCGTAACGTCCATACCATGGGCCCTGAGTGCACGGAGTCCTTCCTGGACATGGACGGAGCAACCTTTCACGCCGAACGCGGGGACGCCGGGATCGGCGCTGATGTAGGCAACGCGCCTCATCCCATGACCTCCGCTGGATGCAGTGCCAACCCATTGCCCGTTGTACTACAGGCTGCAATGAGGGCGCGCTGTCGCGCGGCATTCCGGTGAATGTCAAAGTCCACCTCGATGAGATGCCTTGCAGCCGATGCAAGCCGAACACGCAAGTCGCTATCGATGAGTAGCCGCGCCAATGCTTCAGCAAGTGCCTTGGCGTCGTGCTGCGGGACACACAGGCCCGTCTCGCCATCGCGGATTACCTCCGGGATACCCGTCACATTTGTCGAGACGCACGGTGTGCCGAGAGCCATCGCTTCGAGGAGGACCGTTGGGAGCCCATCGCGATTCCCATCCTGCCCGACAACGCACGGCGCGGCAAGAACGGCAGCCTCCTGCACATGCTTGACGACCACTGCTTGTGGCCTGGGACCCTCAAGTCGAACCAAATCAGCCACACCCAGGCGCTCAATCTGCTCGTGCAACGCTGCTTTATTCTCGCCGGAACCTATGATCTCACAAGAGAACGTGCAGCCCTCGGCTTTCAATAGCGCGGATGCTTCTACGAGCACGTCAAATCCTTTCTTCTCTACCAGCCGCCCGACGGCAACAATCCTGGTGAGACGTTCATCAGGCGCCTGGTACCGGAAGCGGTCCAGGTCCAGTCCATTGTAGATCCGATGGACTTTCGCGGCTTTAGCCCCGTACTCGGCCTGCAAGAATGCCACGTTATAGTCACTGACTGTGATGACGGCGTCGGCACCCTCCAGCTTTCGAGCAAGATCATCCGGATCGACACTCTCGTGAAAAATGTCTTTTGCGTGCGCGGTGAAGCTCCACGAGACCCGCGCGAATCGTGCCGCGAGCCGTACCACCGAAGCAGCCGACGTGGCAAAATGGGCGTGGAGGTGATCCAGACCCAGGTTGTGAGCTGACCGGGCAAGGCGGATGGCCTGATATACCGTCGACGCATCTTCTCCGGCGGTTTCATCCAAGGCTTCATCAAAGCCTTCCAGCTCCATTCGGGCCGCATCCAGCTCATGCCAAAACTCCCGTGCCTTTCCAGAGTCGAGGATGTATTGAACGGGCGCCCGAACACGCGCCAACAGTTCCTGAAAATGCGTATCGACGGGCGGTCGGAGCGCAAAGATGGTGAGGTCGAGTCCGGCGGCTTCGTGCGCGAGGATCTCGTTCACAATAAACGTCTCAGAGTAGCGTGGGTAACGCTTGACGACGTAGCCGATCCGTTGGGTCTCAGGCAAACGCACAGGCAAAGGAGGCTGGAGTACGTTTCGGCCAGGCACACATCTGAGGAAGTAGGTCGGCAGTAAGGGCAACGATGCGGTCGAGCCCACCGAGGTCGAGGTGATCGTGCGCATTCTTTGGAGGTGGCAACTCGCGTTGGAGCCACGCGCCAAGCGCTTCCGGCGTCGCTGCATCAGGGGGAATCCAGTCTAGGAGGCCCAGGGCTGCCAGGCGCTCCGCGCGAATGCGTTGCTCGCGGCGTGGCCGTTCGCGTGGTACGATCAGCGCCTGTTTCCCGAGCGCCAGGAGTTCAATAACCGTGTTATAGCCGCCCATTGCCACGACGCGGTCAGCCCTCTCGTAGAGTGCTGACGGGGCGGTGGAGAACCGAGCGATATAAAGTCCTTCGCGCGCTGCTGCCGTTCGATCAAGCGATGCGCGCTCTACTTCAGCCATGAACGGTCCTGTGAGAACGAGCCCGTTCGCTCCTGAAGGCCAGCGAGCTGAAGAAAAAGCGCTGGCTACAGACGCCCCGTCCTGTCCGCCACCAACTGCACAGAGCATGAGTGGGGTGTCGCCTTGAAGGATATTGAGGAGCGGCCCCGGATCGCCGGCCGGGTCAAGCGGCTGGGCAGTAGGGTCCAGGTAGCCGGTGTAGGTCAGCCGAGCACAGACTGAATGTGGGAAGGAGTACTCCTCATCTGCCGCGTACACTGCAGGGTCGCCATAGACCCAAATTGCATCGAAATAGGCGTCGATAGCTGCCAGATACTCTCGTTCCTTCCATTCCCTCCTTACAGCTTCGGGGGCATCAAGTACATCGCGAAGGCCCAGGACGCAACGAGTCGAACGGTTACGTAGTCCTGCCAAGGCTGCGTCCAACTCCCTCATCGCCCCACGGGGGACGTTGTCCACGATGAATACATCCGGCTCAAATGCATCAAGAGCCGACCAGATGATGCCGCTACGGAGCGCGATCAATTCATCCAGCTCTAAACTGAGGCGCCGGGCACGGTAGTGGCCATCGGCTTCCTTATAGATCGCCGGAAGCGAAAGCATGTCCACGCCTGGTGGAATCGGGAATGCGCTGGACTCACGAGCGCCGGTCAGCAAGAGCACATCAGCGTTGAGGGGCGCCGCAGCAAGCGCTTGGGCGATACGCAGATTGCGCCGGGTGTGCCCCAGCCCACACGTATCATGGGAGTACAGAGCGATGCGTGGTCGGCGCATGAGGCGGAGGTGTGCGTTCATGGCGGTGCGGGCCCAGTGCTGAAAAGACCTGGGTAGGCGAAACCTTTTCCTACCGAAGCAACGTCAGGCTCTGGCTCGTCGTAAGGCGCTCACCGGTTACTCGCAGCAGGTAGAGCCCACTCGGCAGACCGGAGCCGTCGATTACAAAGTCCGTACTTCCTGCGGATATCACGCCGTCGTGGAGAATCCGCATCTGCCTCCCGAGTGCATCGAAGATGGCAACGCGAACCGACTGCGTTTCGGCCACTTCAAGCGTGAAGCGAGCTTGCGGATTGAATGGGTTTGGGTAAATCCGCGAGAGCACGTAGCCACTGGGCAGATCGGCGTCGGGCTCCGTTGCCGTAGCACCGGAGTAGAAATGGACGATCGTCCCCGCGTCGCCAACGGCCCAGCCGTCTTCCGCTGTGGGGAAATGAACACGGTTGAACGAATGTGTTGTGCCACTGGGCTGTAGCGCCCAGGCTGCGCCACCGTCCGATGTAAACCAGATCTGCCCGGCGTCAGCGACGACCCAGCCGGTATTTGCGTCAACAAAGAAAAGCCCGTTTCCGCTTACACCGGCGGTCGCCACATCTGTCCAGCTTGCACCTCCGTTCGTCGTCTTGAGCACGACGTTTCCGTTACCCGCAATGTATCCGCTCGTAGCGTCCAGCATCTGGATATCCTTCATATCCGAGCCCGTTCCACTTGACTGTGTCGTCCAGCTTACACCGCCATCGGTCGTATGCCTGATCTCTCCGCTACGATTGGCAATCCAAGCCTCCGTCGCACTCACGGCTGCGATGCTCTCGGTTCGATCCGCCGAACTGGTATTGTGGTAAGTCCACGTGGCGCCAGCGTCGGTGGAAACGGCGCTGTCTCCGTCTCGCCCCGCTACCCAGACGACGGACTCGTCAACCCAGTCAACGTGGCGCAGGTCACCGGCTCCGGTCGAAACGAGGTTCCACGTTGCTCCGCTGTCGGTGGACCGGTATACAGGGCCGCCATCTGTAGCGATGATGCCGTTGATTCCGGACGAGGTAAAGTCGATGCCTTCGAAATCAAGCCCGCCGCCTCCTATAATCTGGGAAGACCACGTAGCGCCGCCATCGTTCGTGCTCAGGAGCAAGCCGCCGTCTGCGACGGCAAACCCCGTTGTTGCGCTGATGAAATACACGTCGGCTAGGACGGCTGCCGTCCCACTAGTTTGCAGTGTCCAGGTTTGCGCAGCCAGTACTGCTGGGAGAAAGCAGAGAGAGAAGAGAGTAACGAGGCGGTGCATGGGAGTAGAGGTTTGGTTAGCGGGAGATTGTTCGGAAGGGTAGAGAGATGAAGTTGTGGGGCGGCGCGGCGAAACCTGGCCGATCAGTGGTCCCGCCGCGCGAGCCCGGCTCCCTGGCGGAAGCTTTGCCCCTGGCTAGTGATCATCGAGTTTGAGCTTCTCGGCGTAGTACGTCCCGTCCGGCCGGGCGAATCCTTCAGCCTCAACACGGTCACCGATTTGAAATGCATCGAACGAAACCGGGTTGTTATTGTCGTCCAGAAAGCGCGTCCGATCGTCGACGATGAACAGCATACCCTGCACCGTGACCGAGGACTCGGTGAGTTCCTCGATGAATCCTTCCACCTCGATCTCGTCTGCCTCATCCCCATCTTCAAGCTTGAGCTTGGTGGCTCGCAATGTGCCGTCACTCCGAGCACGTCCCTCGGCCTCTATGAAGTCGCCGAGTCGGAAGGCATCGAAAGAGACGGACTCGTTGTCGCGGCCTAGCAGCGCCGTCTGTTCATCCACGATGAACGTCCGTCCAAGTATTCTGATCTGATTGGCGGCGCGCGCCTCGATGAAGCCTCGAACTTCCACCTCACCAGACTGAGCGCTGGACGTGGAGCCTTCGAGATGAACGAGCAGACCCCGCTCCAACCTGAACAGCTCTCCATTCAGAAAGATGGTCCCCGTAACTGGGTTGGAGTTTGTCGATACGGCTTCAAGGAGAACAACTGCTCCCGACTCCACCTCAAATTGATGTTCCCAGTGGCCCGATGTGGTTGCAAGGTCAGTTCCTGAGGCGTCCGCGTATGAGATGGTTGCTCCGGTGCCATCGACCACGTACTTCACTGTGAGGGTACCGGACTGGATTGTAGAAGAATCGCAGGCAGCAAGAAAAAGAAGGGCAGCGGTCAGAATAATCCGGCGAAGAGGCATGGCTTGTCTGAATTGAATGCGCGGGGGTTTGTGCCGCGTACCTGCCGCCTCTCAAACGTGATGCCAAATCGTCTTGGGTCTTCAAAAGTGGGCAATTCACCCAGCTGAGAGCGTTTTACCCAGATCCTCCCTTCTGCTATGAAGACGGTGTGCACCGGCTGCAATCGGTGTGCAACCACTGCACACTCCACTTGCTAGAATCGCAAACCGATCGATATCCCCGACGGTGTTGGGGATATCTGGAGCGCCGACTGCGGACCACCTGAAGTCAGTGCATCCACCGCGGCATAGGCCCACACAGCCATTGCTCCGATCAGCAAACCTCCCCTGGCCTTGTGCCACGTGTTGTACGTGTCGAATCGATCTGCAACCAGGGCCGGGTCTGTTTCTGCCAGATACACATCGCGGGCATCCTGCCTCTGAATGTGCGCGGCCGCGGCGCCTCCCAGCGTCGCTACCCACAGACCCGTCATCACCCATCCCTTGGCGCCTTCTCCCTTGTAGCGCTGCCCCCATCCAGGAAGGACGGCGGACCTCCATGTCGCGGCAGGACGCTCATCATACAACTGAATGTATCGGATGGCCACCTCCGGACTATCCTCAACGTCCCGCTCTCTTACAAATGCTGCCTTTGTTTCCTCAAAAAAGGCGAGCGTAACGGGGGAAACGAGTAGCGGATCGAGCCGGAGATCCGGACTTAGCGTGAGTGCACCTCGAAACTGCTCGGCGGCCTCCAATCCCTCTCCCCTGGCGTAAAGAATGAGTGCCAGCGTGGTGTGGAGACGAATGAGTTGGTCGGGGGAAAAGGCCTCAAAGCGAGCCAGCGCATTTCTCGCCAGAGCTTCCGCGTCGTCGTACGCCAGGTTCTCGTAAGCCGATTCGACACGCTCTACAAGTATGGCCGCATCGGCCGCAGGTTGAGCGCAGAGAGTCGCCGGTAGAAGCAGGATGAACCCGACGAGGAAGCCCATCAAACCCCGCATCGCCTACCTCAGCAGTGTGATTCTGCGCACGTCGGTCTGTTGGCCATCCGTAGCCCGAATGAGGTATATGCCCGATGCCAGGGTCCGCCCCGCCTCGTGTGAGCCATCCCACGTGAAGACCCGCCGGCCCGCCGGAACCTGCCCGTGGTAGAGAAGAGCGACTCGTCGGCCCAATACATCGTAAACAGCCAGTGTTAAGCTCATCGGCCGATCCGTCGTCAGAACGAACGTGGTTGAACGGTAGAAGGGATTGGGTCCTGTCAGATCGACCGTGAATCCTGTTTCTGGAATGGCCGGCTCGTTCGCAGTCACCAGATCCAGCGACAGGGCGGTTGCCGAAAGATCCCCGCTATCTGTCTGCCCTCCAAACACGTACAACGTTTCGCCCACCTCAGCCGCGACCGCGCCTTCGCGGGGCTCCGGAAGGGCAGGCCGTGGCTCCCATTGATCGAGAATTGCATTGTAGGCGTCGACCCGAGCGACTACGTCTTCAGCAGCATTCCGGCCGCCAATTGCAAACACGAGCCCCGCTCCCTTACTTCCAGCCAGGCTACCCCGTGGCTCGGGCAGCGCGGCGCGCGGGGAACCCGACTGATCCGGCACGTAGTGCTCGACCTCTGCAACGGGCCCAAACGTGCCGAATCCTCCGAAAATGAGAACACCAGACCCATCAGAGACGGCAGCAAACGCGGCACGCGGCGTATCGAGCGTCCAAAACCCGTAGTCTTCCCAGCTATCGGTACCCTCATCGAACACGTCGGCATCATCCCGAAACTGAACGGCCTCGTTCAGGCCTCCGAAAACGTACACATCGCCATCAACGGAAAACGTTCCGTGGCCTTCCCGCTCGTCCTGTAAATGATCAAACGACTCCCACCGCTCATCAATCGGGTCGTAGATCTCTACATCGTCCGTTAGCACGTCATCACCCTCGCACCCACCCGTAAGCAAGATCTGGCCATTGAATACCGTTGCTGACGCATTGAAACGAGCTTCATCGATGGCCTCGACGGCCGACCAGGTGTTCGACCCGGGATCGTAGCGCTCCACCACGTCGAGTGGCTCCCCGTTCGCATCGCGTCCGCCGATAACGAAAATCTGGCCATTGAGCACAGCAACAGCCGGAAATGCTCTGGGTGTTGGAAGTGGAGCGACCTCCACCCAAACCGCCTGCGCGGACGTGGGCACGTGGAGAATCAGAGCGAGAATCAGAGCCGCGAAAAGCAGCGTGGGAGTTCGTGAAACGTAATACATGATGAATAAGAGTGTACTCGTTGCATGAGTGCTGCGCAAGTCGCGTGCCGCTTACTTGTCAGATTAGTCTAGAAGACGAGAAAGGTTATAGGGGAGTGTTCTGCGCTCTCCGGCAGATACTCGAACCGTACTCGTCCACGTGCCCAACTGCGGATGCGTGAGTTCGATGGTGTGCGTCCCCGGCTGGAGAATAACTGTGCGCTCGGGCGGCACGTCGCCGATGGATCGGCCGTCCACCTTAACACTAGCCCACGGATGCACCTGAAGCGTAACGCGCGCAACGTGCTCCCAGAGTGACACTGCCAGGATCTCCTCTGCGCCGGATCTGATCTCGACGGCATATCGTACATTGGGAAACTCCGGGTTTCGAAGCACAATCTGATGGGATCCGGCCGGCAGCTCAGCCACATCGACGCGGGCGCCCTCGCCGACTTTTCGACCGTCTACAAACACCTCAGCCCAGGGCTGTACCACCACGGTAAGGCGCCCTGGAAGCGGTACGGGGGCCTGCTCCTCGCTCGGGGGTCGAACCTGCTCGACAGGATCCTCGTCGTTGCTCCCATCCTGGTCGCCCGAATGCTCAGCTTGCAAGGGCTGAGAGGCTATGGGTGGCAAATCTTCTGAGAAGAGCGGACTCGTTCCCGGCGATACTCTCTGGTCATCAAGCGGCTGGTCCAGTCCAACATCTACCGGCTCGTCCTGAAACTCAACGACCAATGAATCTGCCTGGTCGGTAACGGCCGCCACCTCGTCTGTCTGCGATTCGGAACGTAGCTCGCCAAGGACGAACACCGTCAAAACAACGAGTCCGAACAGGACCGATGCAGCGATCGCCCATCGAGCTCGGCTTCTGAGCCATCCGAACCAACGATGATCCGTATTCAGTGCGATGGCCTGCGTTTCGTGGACGGGCTTCCCTACCGAGTCAGAAACGACGGAAGGCCGCAGCGCCACGTAACCTGAAGGATCGTCAAGAAACACGGCCAACGTCTCGGCACGTACTCGCTCTCCTGCCGTACCCGGAAGAACGGCCGATTCTCTTAGGCTCTCCATTGCGCGTTCCGCCGTTGTTCTGGCTTCTGCGTCCGGGTGCAATACGGTTTCGATCACGTCCACAAGAGCCTTCGGCACCCGTGGATCGGACTTCAGCGCCGGGACCGGGTTGTGGTGAAGAACGGAATCGAATGCCTCTTGTACGTCGGCTGCCGGAAACGCCTTATGTCCTGTCAAGGCTTCCACCAGCGTAGCCCCTAGCGCAAACAGGTCGGCCGACGGCCCCACTTCCTCACCTAATACAGTTTCGGGAGCGAGGTATCCCGGCGTCCCTCTCACGTCAGCTTCCTGCCCGGCCGTCTCTGCTACTAACCGCGTAGCCAGCCCAAAATCGGCCAGCTTCACCGATCCGTCGGAACCCAGCAAAATGTTCGCCGGCTTCAGATCCCGATGGAGAATGCCGGCCCGGTGCGCTGCAGCTAATCCCGCTGCCACTTCGGCCCCAACATAGGCCGCCAGTTCAGGAGGAAGCGGGCCGTGCTGTGAAAGTGCTTCCTCCAGCGAAGCGCCTTCTACGTATTCGGTCACCAGATACGGGCGGCCATCTTCATCGCGCCCGGCGTGATAAAGCGTCACGACGTTCGGGTGATCGATGGACGCTACATGTTTCGCTTCATGCTCAAACCAGTCGACCAGAACAGGGTCACGGGCCGCTTCCCGCGTCAGCACCTTGAGCAAAACGATTCTGCCTGTGGCCTCCTCGTAGCCCTTATACACGACGGTTGTCGAGCCGCGTGCGAGTTCTGCAAAGGGGCGAACACCAACTATGGTTGCTTCAGCGAGAATGATGGATGTGTCGGTTGGATTGACTAGACTGTTCTACGCACGATCGTCCATTTTATCTCACTCGAGCCCCTCAGGAGGCTGTTGAATTACGTGCTCTGTCGCCGAGACGAGCGTATCTCGGTTGGGATCAAGGCGCGAGATCTTAGTCGAATCGGTGATTCGGCGGGCATCTCGCAACGAAGAGATCGGCCGAAAGGCGCCGTCGCCGGCAGGATGACGTATTTCAACAGCCGCTCAGCCAAATCGAGTCAATCCGGCCCGTCCTCCTCATTCCATTCCTTGAGCCTGTAGTGAAGCCATCTGCGCGATACACCGAGCGCGCGCGCCGTTTCAGAGATATTGCCTTCGTGATGTTCGAGTGAGCGAAGAACGTGGCGGCGCTCGACCTCCCTCATTGGGAGATCCGGATCCAGAGACGTATCGGCCCCTTCGTCCGGCAGTCTGAGATCGGCCGTGTCGATGAGGTCGCCCCGGGCCATCACGGCGGCGCGTTCTATCGCGTTTTCCAGCTCCCGGACGTTTCCTGGCCAGCGGTATTGCCTGAGCGCATCCAGTGCCTCCGAAGTAAACCCGCGCAGATGAGCGCGCGTACCCGTTGCAAACTGATCGAGAAAGTGCGCGGCGAGGAGTGGGATGTCGTCTCGGCGATGACGCAACGGCGGGAGTACAATGTCAATGGTATTGAGACGGTAAAACAAGTCCTCACGGAATGCTCTTTCGTCAATCTCGGCCTTGAGGTCTTTGTTTGAGGCAGAAATAATCCGCACGTCCACTTTCCGCATCTGCGTGTCGCCAACTCGCTTGATCTCTCCTTCCTGAAGAACCCTTAATAATGCTGTCTGGAGCTTTGGGCTCAGGTCGGCCACTTCGTCCAGAAAAACGGTGCCTCCGTCAGCGACATCGAACAGACCCTTCTTGTCGGCCACCGCGCCCGTAAACGAGCCCTTCTTGTGCCCGAACAATTCACTCTCCAGGAGATCGTCGGGCAGCGCGCCACAGAAAATGGCAACGAACGCTTTCTCACGTCGATGCCCATTGTAGTGAATGGCTCGGGCGATCACCTCCTTGCCGGTGCCACTCTCCCCGCCGAGAAGCACCGATGCATCTGTGTCGAGCACGCGGTTTACGGTTTCGAACACCTCGCGCATGCGGGCGCTCTGGCCGATAATTCCGTCGAAACCGTGGACGCGCTGGACTTCCGTTCTCAGCCGTCTGTTCTCATTGCGCAGCGACTGCACAAACGTGGCGTTTTCCAACGCCACTGCCGCCTGGTTGGCGAATGCCTGAAGGAACGGGAGGCTCTGGCGCGTGAACCGCCCTCGCCTCGAGACGGAGTCCAGGTATATCACACCTATCTGACGCGCCTTTAGCCTCAGCGGCACGGCCGCAATCGACTGAATGTGCTGGAGCACCACGCTCTGCGTCGACCCGAATCGTTCGTCGGCTGACGCTTCGTAGAGGAGTACCGGTTCGCCCGACGCCAGTACGGAGCGAACCACACTCCCGGACCCTTCTGCGCCTTCCTTCACCACACCGTCGAGCTCATCCTGTGTAAAATTTTGCTGCGCCTTGACGGCAAACCCTATTTCGGCCTCGTCATCCTCCAGAAAGATGAATCCCCGCTCCGCATCAAGGGTTCGCATGGCGGTTTCGAGGACGGTCTCGAGCAGTCGTTGAGGATAGCGACCTGAGTTGATCGTCGCCGCGATCTCGGACAACGCGTTTAGCGCTGTGAGAAGGTCTCCATCGGGCTGCGCCGTGCGCTGTTCTGTGATTTCTGACATGTCTTCGCGTACGCTAATGTCGTGCCCGAAAAGTCACTAAAGTGACAGTGCCACGGTAAAGCTGCGGGGTCGCGAGCGGCTCAAGTTGCCAAAAGCGTCCACGGCACTCACCGTCCATCCATGAACACCCTCTTGCAACGCGTCGGGAATCGTGAACGTCGTGTCGGTTGGGGCGATTTCCGAATAGCGAAGCAGAGGGATCTCCTGTCCGGGTACGGGCACAAACGCGATGTCAATCTGCTGTGTGAAGCTGAAAGGAAGATCAAACATTTGCCAAACAAAGGTTGGCTGAGGACCGAGAACGTCGCCCTTGTTCGGTTCAACTCCCTGGGGAAATGACGCGATGATGCGCACGATTTGCACAGGGTTGGTCGATCCATTCACACCCTGAGCGTCCGTCGCTTCAAGTTGAAGGGGTAGGCCGAGCAGATCCTGCGCGGAAACCGGCAGCTCGTTCTCGGAGAAAATGCGGCGGTATACGCCCGGTTTGCCGACTACAACTCTGAGGGTGTCTGAGTAGCCGAGAGATGGGATGACGAGGCGTACGTCCTCTATGTCGCCGAGGCCATCCGGATCGTCGACGATTGCTTCGACGACCAACTGGAATAGAGGATCTTGCGGAAACCATCGATTGAGGTTTTCCGAGTGAATGGTTGTGGCCTGAATCGTGGGAATTCCATTGATCGGCAGAGTCAACTCGGCCAGTTGCCCTATCTCAACGTTCACGGTATCCACCACCACGGTATAGCCACTCAACTCGGCCGAAACCAAGTAGCTACCCATAGAGGCGTTGTTGATCGAGAACCTGCCCGCTGCATCGGTAATCGCTACCAACTCAACGCCGCCGGCGAGCGGAGTAAGTCCGACACGTACGCCTCCGAGGCCCTGGAACGGCGGGAAAAAGGACGTCACCGTTCCCGCTACGGCACCCACGTCGCTGAAGTTATCCGATAAAGGATCGAGGGGATTACCCCGCTCCGGATCACCGAGACATCCTGCCAACAGAAGCGCGAACAGAGCAATGGGTCTGCTCATAGCGCGGAGTGAGAGGTGGGGGGAGATGGGCATGAGTTCGCCGGGGCAGGAAAACGGTATTTACGCAAACGCCGGTCCGGTCCGAATGCTCCAACGACAACCGAAGTCTGCACCACGTTTGCTGATGACAGAGCTTTCCCATGCGGTTCCGCATTGGAGGTTATTCTGCGTCCGGAAGCTTCGCAAACCGTCTGAAGCTATACAGCAACAGTCAGTCCTACTACATCTTCCTCTTTCCCCTTGCGCACCACGCTGTGTTTCCCTGGCGATTCTAAGTCATACGGCTAACGACCCGTCCACGATAGCCACTCGAAGTCTACTTCAGTTCCGTCTGGAGGATTTTCAAGGGCCTCGGCCAGATGAATGAGGCCATCCGCCTTCGCCATAGACGAGTAGAGGTTGGAGCCCTGCAAGCCGGTAGGCCGGACGAGGAGGCGTCCGTCGTCTCCTTGCTTGGCGATCCCTCGGATGAAATGGTGGAGCCCGGCTGCTTTCCTGATCGGCTCGCTCAGAACAGCTTTTGAGATTCGGCCGATCGATTCTGGGTGGCCCAGCATCTTCGCCAGCGCCGGGCGCACGTACTGCTCGAAGCACACCGATGACGAGACCGGGTTGCCGGGGAGCCCGAAGACAGGTTTCCCGTCAAGCAGTCCGAAGGCCAACGGCTTGCCTGGCCGCTGACGGACTTTCCAGAAGATGGCCGTCCAGCCAGCCTCATCGAGGACGTTGCGGACGACGTCCCGCTCACCCATGGAGACGCCGCCGGAGACGACCATTACGTCAGCATTTCGTGTCCTTTCCAGCGCTTCGCGCGTCGATTCGGGCGTGTCGCGGGCGTGGAACGGTCCCAGTGGCCTTCCTCCGGCAGCAACCACCTGAGCCGCGAGCGCCGGGCCGTTGGAATCACGAATCTGGCCGGGAGCGAGCGCAGAATCGACGGGAACCAGCTCGTCGCCGGTTGTGATGATGGCCACGCTGGGAACTCTCCGAACCGGCACCTCACCTATCCCGAGCGAAGCCAGCATTCCCACAACGGGCGGGGTGATGATCTGCCCGGCCTCAAACACCTGATCACCCGCCGTCACATCCTGCCCCGTCGGACGAACGAACTGACCGGCCTCGGGGGCCTTCTCAATCCGAACGTGGTCTGCGCCTTCGGGCTCCGTCCATTCCACAGGGACGACGGCATCGGCGCCCTCGGGAAACAGGGCGCCTGTCATAATCCGTGCGCAGGTTTCGGCTTCCACCCTGCACTGCGGTACGACCCCGGCGGGGATGTCTTCGATCACCCGGAGCACGGCGGGCAGCGACGCTAGAGCAGCCACGCGCAGTGCAAAGCCATCCATCGCGGAAGAGGCAAACGGAGGGAGCGTTTCGGGACTGACAACGGCCCCGGCGAGGGTGCGGCCTAGCGCGTCGCTCAGGCCGGCACGTTCTTCCGGCACTGCTGAAACAGCTTCGAGAACGAGTTTTCGGGCTTCTTCTACCGCGATGAATGTGAGCATCACTTCCTCCATTGGTCAGAATTTTCGAGAAACCGTCAAACCGCCATTACGCACGGCAGAAACATCAGCGCGAGCAGCGCGCTCCAGATCAGGTGCCCGATGTCCAGGAGCCTGTCTGACTAAGGGGATTGTAGCGAGATGAGTGAGGAATCGAGTGCATTTTTTCGATCTTTTGAGGCGTCCCGCAGTACTGTGGGATAACGAAAAAGATCGGAGAAATGGGCCGAATTATTGCCGCCGCAGTAGATCGGTCCTTAGTCGGACAGTCTCCTGGGCTCATTGCCACCTTCTTGCGTGCAGCCCCTGTATCCCCACCATCAACCGCACCTTGTAGCGCCACCCAGTTCCTGCGAATCAAAAACGCCTGCACAAGAATCAGGATCAGGCCCAACGACAGCGCGAGGTGATGCGGCCATCCAATGCCGCCGAACCCCTGCCCCCCGATGATGGTGAGAAATGCAAAGGCGTACATCAGCAGCGCGAAGAAATCCATCAGCCGAACCGTTATCGCACCGCTTTTGGCCAGGGCCTCGCCAATTGAAGCATCCGACGAAACTATGGCCCGCAACAAACCGGGCAGGTGGAGGCTAAGGCCAAACCACGCTGCAGCGCTGGCTACGTGGAGGATGAGGGCGAGAACGTAGAGATGAAGCATAAGACGGTAACACCTATGGACCACGGAACATCCTATGAGGCTGTTGAAATACTACGCCGTAAGCGAGGCGCGCGAATCTTGGCCGAGATCAAGGTGCGAAATCGCAGGCGAATCGGTGATTCGTTGAGTATTTCACAACGCGGAGATCGGGCAATCCCGCCGTATGCAGGCTGTTGCAGAATACCTTTCTTGAGAGCTTTTGCTACCGGCACACAGATCCAATGTGCCCGTCCGCGCACCAATCTGCCTTTCTTGTCGCTCATATCGCCGCTGATTCGACGATATAGCTTTTGTGCAACAGCCTGCCTATGGCGGGAACGTAGGTGGAGTTTTTCAACAGTCTCCTAAAATAGGATCCTGGCGACTAGGCTGGAGCAAACGAGCCCCAATAAAGATCGCCGGCGTGTGACAGCAATTTCATCCGTGAGGGCACCTTATGGCCTACCTTTCTCGAACGCTTGCCCCTCTACCATGCGCCTCCTCGTTTTCCTCCTTGCAGCCGCGGCTGCCACGGCAACTGCGCAAACGCAGCAGATCCTCTTCCCCGGCCAGACGGGAGAGGAGTTGCGCGCGTCGATCGTGGCGGAGTACAAACCGGCGACGGTGCTGCCGGAGGCGCAGGCCAAGGACCGGATGTACGACACCATTGACGTGACCTCCGAAGGTGGGCCGGACGGCGTAGTGGGCGTATACACGGGCTGGTTCGTCCCGTTCGATTGCTCGCCGTCGTGCGACCCGAGCCAGGACATATTCAACGGCGGGGCCGGGCTGAACATGGAGCACACGTGGCCGCGGGCATTTGGCGCGGATGCAGGCAATGCCCAGTGGGATCTCCACCACCTCTTCCCCACAAAGGTCAATGTCAACGCAGACCGGGGTAATTTGGAGTTTGACGAGAGCCCCGACGCCCAGACGACGCGTTGGTACCGCGAGGACGGCAGCCAGACCACCATCCCGGACGGCTCCATCATCGACGAGTTTAGCGAACTGAGGTCGGGGATTGCCTTTGAACCCCGCGAGGACCACAAAGGCGACGTAGCCCGGGGCATGTTTTACTTCTACACGATGTACGAGGCGCAGGCAGATGCCTCCGGCGGCGGGCCGTTCTTCGATGCGCAAAAGGAGACGCTCTACGACTGGTCCTATGCCGACCCGGTGAGCTTGAAAGAGTATGATAGAACTCTCGCCATCGCTCCTTTTCAGAGCGACGAGCCCAACCCGTTCGTCCTCGACTCCACGTTGATACGCCGCGCGTACTTCCCGGAGATCGTCGTCTCCACTCAAGAGGCGCCGGCGACTGCACAATTGCTGCTTTCGTTTGCTTCGCCGCAACCATTTCGGGAGCAAACCAGCTTCACCCTAACCCTTCCCGAGCCCTCGCAGGTTAAGATTGAAGTCTTTAATGCGCTCGGGCGGCGCGTCGGAACGTTGCACCATGGAGCCCTTGCCGGAAACACACCAATACGGTTCACGTTGGACGGCACATCTCTTCCGCAGGGCCTTTACCTCGTGCG
>JADFQN010000183.1 GCA_022561755.1 Bacteroidota bacterium | reverse complement strand
CCGTCGTGTATCTTTTTCTCGGTGTCGGTGGGGCCATTCTGTGGGCCGTGCGCGTGGTTTCCGGCAAGGAACGTGACGCCGGCTATGATATCGCCCTCGATGATTAACCCACGAGATTCGGGCTGATATCCATGTTCAAGGCAAACATCACCATCACGCTCCGTCCCTCCATCCTCGACCCGCAGGGCAAGGCCATGCAGCACGCCCTGCACGATTTGGGGCACGCATCTGTGGCACAGGTTCGGGCGGGGAAGCACATCGAGATGCTGATTGAGGCGGCTTCAGCAGCCGAGGCCGAACACGTGGCCACGAAGGCCTGCGAGCAACTCCTTGCCAATGCGGTGATGGAGGACTTTGCGGTTGAGATTGAGGAACTGGAGAGCGCCCCGGTTGCGTAATAAGGTTGGCCGACCCAGATTCCCGGCGCCATGCCCGACTTTGCATCAATCTTCGCGGCTATTGATCCGGCTGTTGTCGAGCCGGACGTTCTCACCGATACGACGGATGAGACTCTATTGGACACACCGTGGCGCGTCATCCTCTTCGACGATGACATCCACACCTTCGAGGACGTCATCCTGCAGCTCATGAAGGCAACGGGTTGTTCCGAGCAGCAAGGAGAGAAGCACGCCTGGACGGTCCACACGCGCGGCAAAGACCTCGTTTACGAAGGCGAGTTCTTCGAGTGCTTCCGTGTGCAGGGGGTGCTAAAGGAGATCCAACTCGTGACGGAGATAGAGGGCTAGGAGGCTAGTGCGTAGTTCGTATTGCGTACAGATCGTCCGGACTGTTACCCTTACGGAATACGAAACACGAAATAGATCTCACCTCATCAGCAAATAACTCAGCTTGACGAGAAACACGTTCTGCGGAAAGATCGAGAACGTACCGGAAAGCTGGCTACCGGTGCTGACATCGAATGGCGAGGGAGAGAGAGTCCCACCGTCCAGGAGGAGTTCCTCGCCCGTGCCGTGATTACGCGCTTGCGTCCAGACGACGAACAGCGTGGAGCCGGGGCGATACTCCCAGCGAAGGACCACATTGGCCTGTAGGGATTGGAACGAGAAATCCCTGCGCTTTGGGTAGTCGAAGTCGCGCAGCTCGTCAGGATTAGCAAGGAGTTGGAAGTTGTCGTAGCGTCCACGTGCGGCGAAAAGCTGTCCGTAGAGCTGCAGGGAGAGCTTAGGACTGAAAATGACGTTGGCTCTTGTGGAGAGGTTGAACGTGCGGGTATCGCGCCGGCCAAAGACGGGCACGTAGTAGCCTGTTGCATTCGGGATGCCGAGTGCCTCCTCGTACGGCTCGATGTTGCCGAGGAGCGCGTCGGCAGCTGTGTTATCCAGGTTTAGTTGGAATAGATCGTCTTCGGTGAACGCAGCCAGCGTGTCCGTAAACGTACCGATGAAGAGGCCGTCATTGGTGCGGACGAGACCCTCGTTGGCCACCCATGCTGTCCAGTCGTCGTCGAAATTTAGGGACGCGCCCGTGGAGACCTGCACGCGATCGTTCACATTCCAACGAATGTCTCCTTCTATTCCTATGTTACGCCCGCCATCTGCGCCGAAAGCCATCCCAATCTCTGGCGAGAACACAAAACGGCGTCGTGTGTCCGTATCGAAGTTGATTTCAAACCATCCGCTGCGAATGTTTCGGAAAGGGCCAAGGCCGCGGGTCTCACGCACATCGTAGCCGCCTACGTCTTGCAAACCACCGTTTACCCGCAGACTTTGAAAGCCCTCAAGCTGTCCACCGGTAAAGATGACTGCTCCGAAGCCACGATTCAGCCCATCTGTATAACTCCAGTTCTGATCCGTAAAGCCACCGGTCTCAAATCGGCGAAACGGCCCGACGGGATTCCCCTGGTTCCAAAGCATGTTGGCGCCCAACCGAGCTTGGATTAGGTTATTCTGTCGGAATCGGCCGACATCGTTCATCTGGAATTGGTCGGAGTAGATCCGAAAGCCGCTGCCGGGCGTAAAGAATCCTCGCACTTTGTCAAAACCTATATAGAGGGCGTAGCCACGCTGCGTAGGATTCTCGATTCCCGTGTTCGTCTGCGTTTGAATCGACCCGGTCAACGTGCCCTCGAACAACCAGCTTTCGTTCGACCCGATAAGCAACCGCCAGTCCGTTCCGCCTACTATCGAACGTGAGCCTTCCTCATCAGAGTCCTCCGCAGGGTTATTGGAAAAGCCAGTCAAGCCGCCCGCGACATAATTCTGATTGCCGAATTCTTGTTTCACGCGCGCGACACCATACCAGCGGCTAGGATTGAAGTCGTTGCCCGTGGCTGCTCCCAAAAGCCCAAAAGATGTTCCGCTGGGGAGGCGGCCCGAGATCTTGGTAGCTCCGATGATGGGCGACACCGCGCCGATACGCCTTGTGTAGAGAAGGGCGCCGTCGCCGCTGCCGTACGTATAGTCGAAGATCTGGGTGCCTTCGAGGAAGAACGGCCGGCGCTCCGAGAAGAACGTCTCGAATGTCGAGAGATTTAGTTCTGCAGGATCGGCATCGACCTGGCCGAAGTCGGGGTTGATGGTCGCATCAACGGTGATATTGGAAGAGAGGCCAAAGCGGATGTCCGCGCCAACATCCCCACTGAAGTCAGAATCTGTTGCCCCGGGCTCGTCCGCATGTTCGAACGTATTGGCGCGGGCAAGCGAGTATGGCGTGGCCTGAATGGTTCTTCGAGGCGAGACGCCACTCAACCCGACAAGTCGTCCGGAGTGCCGAATAAAGCCCGTATTGATATTTTCGCGTGTGATCGGCGCCCAAAAGACCTTCTCTCCATTTCGCTGGATCTCACGCGTGAAGTTGATACCCCACGATGTTTCGCCTTCGCTAAACCTCAACTGGGAGTACGGAATTTCCATCTCTGCCACCCAACCCTCCGGTGTCACTCGCACAGCCGAGGACCACACCGCATCCCACGAGCTGTCTTCGTTATTGATGGTCGCGATGGCGTCGAACTGTACGCCGGCTGCCGTCACCATGAACTCGTAGCCCGTCACCAGGTCGTTGTACGAGTCGATGGCCACGAGGAAGAAGTCGGCGCCATTCACCTGGTCACGACGAGACAGGTAGGTTCTTATTTCGTCTGGGTTGTCGTCGTACATCACTGCGCCCACGTACACCGCGTTCGCCCCGTACAACACACGGACCTCAGTACGCTGTGTGGCGGGCTCGCCTTCAGTCGGGTTGAACTGAATGAAGTTGGTTGCGGGTTCAACTTCGGCCCAATCGGCCTCATCAAGCACACCGTCGATTCGTATTCCTGTCGTGCTGCCGGCGCGAATCGTCATATGCCGATTGTCCTGTGCTATGGCGACACCAACCATCGGTATGACGAGGGCGAAGACGAGATACCGGATATGCATAGCTTATGGGTTGGGTGATGTCTTCCAAACGTGTGGCAATGACTCGAAGTTACGCTGAATGCTAAAATTTTAACTACGCCGTGTCAAGTCGGAAACATGCCCTCTGAGTCTCCTGATGCCTATCGAACGATTGCGAATTCAGCGAAGGCCGAGCCCCACAAAACCAAAGGATCGAGGTTTATTGGCGAGGCACTTCCTGTCGAGACGGAAGAGGAAGCGCGCGAGCGCCTCGGCACCGTTCGCAGACGGGAACATGCCGCTACGCATCACTGCTGGGCGTACCGCCTCGGACCAGCCGGAGACACTTTCCAGTATTCAGATGACGGTGAGCCGAACGGCTCTGCCGGGCGTCCGATCTTCAGACAGATCGAAGGCCGTGAGCTAACCAACGTGCTCGTGGTGGTGACGCGGTATTACGGAGGCACGAAGCTCGGTACGGGCGGATTGGTACGTGCCTATGGAGAGGCCGCGGGGTTGGTGCTTGACGAGGCGCCGAAGCACGAGGTCATTGTTCGAGTCCCGCTTCGCCTCCGTTTTGCCTTCGCCGATACGTCGCCCGCGATGCATACTATTGGCAAGTTTGATGTCGAGATTGCTGAGACGAACTATTCCGGGGAGGGCACGGAGATGCTGGTGAACGTGCGTCGCTCGGAAGTTGAGAGATTGGACGCCGCGTTTGTGGAGGCGCTTGGTGGACGAGGGGATGTTGTCGAGATCTCTTCTGATATGTAACGGGACGGCTATCTTCGCATATCACGCAAACATGGAAAAATGCCGGATCCTACGACACCCCCGCCGACTCCAACACCTGAAGCAAAACCGCCCGGCAAGCTCCGACAGATCGCAATCAAGGCAGCCGTGGTTCTCGGAATTGCTCTGATCGCGTTCCTGATAGGCTGGTTCGTAGGGCGTGGCCCTGTCGGGGAATTACGTGAGCGGGCTGAATCCGCGGAAAGTAGCCTCGCGCTCATGCAAGACCATCTCCACATGACCGAGGCCGTGTCGCTGTTCTATCAAACGGCGCGTGATCTCGACTCGGGCAACTTCGGTACGGCCAACAATCGGCTGGACAAGGCGGCAGCGGTTCTCCAACTCGTAGGTGTGGCCGGCTCGGAGTTGGAAAGCCTGCGCTCCGCCGTTGCCTCCACCGACATCAACGTGGCGCAGGATCTGGCCGGGCAGCGTGCTTCCGTGCTTGGTTTTGCTGAGGTGCTTCAGAGCCTGATGCCGAGTGTAGAGGAAGCCCCAGCAGAGGAAGCGGAGGCCGAGGAGTAGCACGGAGCGTCGTAAGTTCATGGAGAACGCCGCGCTCGCAGCAGCGACCGCGAACTCACTGGCAGGCTGCGGTTCAGATGCCTCCGGAT
>JADFQN010000182.1 GCA_022561755.1 Bacteroidota bacterium | reverse complement strand
CTTTCAGGGGGTTCCCTCCGAAGGCCGGGGGGAGGGGTGTTGCCCCCAGCAGCCTACAAACGCCCTCTGAAACCCAGCCAGCGCAGCTCCCAAACCTTCCGCATGGCCTCGCGGACGATGGACTTGTTCATCTTGCTCTGGCCCTCGGCGCGCTCGGTAAACACGATGGGCACCTCCACCAGCTTGAAGCCGCGCTTCCAGGCGCGGTAGCTCATCTCGATCTGGAACGAATACCCGTTCGATTTTACGGAGTCGAAGTCGATGGCCTCTAGTACTTCCCGCCTAAAACACTTGAAGCCTGCCGTTACATCACGGACTGGAAGTCGGGTTATGATACGGGTATAGACACCTGCACCGTACGAGAGAATCAGGCGAGACAGCGGCCAGTCCACCACGCGCACTCCTCCCTTGTAGCGGCTCCCGATGGCGAGGTCGGCGCCGTTCCGGCACGCCTCGATCAGCAGCGTGAGGTCGTTCGGGTCGTGGGAAAAGTCGGCATCCATCTCGCAGATGTACTCGAAGCCCTCCGCCAGCACTTGCCTGAACCCTGCGAGGTAGGCCGTACCAAGACCTTGTTTGCCATCCCGCTCAATGAGCCCAACGCGCTCTGGGAACTGTTCCATGACGGCACGCACGCCCTCGGCGGTCCCGTCCGGCGAGCCATCATCCACCACAAGAACCGAGAGGCCGCCCTCCAGTGCCATCACCTGTCGCAAAATGGGGCCGATGTTGCGCGCCTCGTTGTACGTTGGGATCACCACAACGGCGCACATCACACCCGTATTTGTGCGCGAAGCCTTTGCCTGAGTTTGTGTGGGAGAGGGAGCGAGCACGTGCCAACTGGAATGGCCAATTGGATGGGCCAAATGGATGGATCGTCAGGATACGCCTCCGAACCGTTTTCGGTCCAACGGCCGAATGCAACGGAGGCGTATATTTCGCTCTTCGGAAATCGCCTTGTTCAACAGTCTTGTTCAACGAGCGTAGGCACGCCCACACCACCTTTCGCATGGCCGGAAGCACAAAAACGAAAGCAAAGAAGCCAACTGTCAAAAAGCCATCTGCCAACAAGGCTGCGGAGGCATCTCACAACGGCGCGGCGCATGCGTTCGCCCCGGAACCGGGTGACTTCCGTCGGTACTTCGACAGCGGACACACGCACGAGAGTCTCGGAATCACGCCCGAAACGCTGCTCGACATGTACCGCAACATGCTCCTGCAGCGCCGCTTTGAGGAGCGCGCGGCGCAGATGTATGGCCGCCAGAAGATTGCAGGCTTCCTGCACCTCTACATCGGGCAGGAGGCCGTCTCCGTAGGTTCGGTGTGGGGCACGCGCCCGGACGACCCCATCATTACGGCCTACCGCGACCACGGGCTGGCGCTGGCGCGCGGGATGAGTCCGAACGCCGGTATGGCAGAGCTCTACGGCAAGATCGATGGCTGTTCGCGTGGGAAGGGCGGCTCGATGCACTTTTTCGATGTCGACAAGTCCTTCTATGGCGGCCACGGGATTGTGGGCGGGCAGATTCCTGTCGGCGTGGGGATGGCGTTTGCCATGAAGTACAAGGAGACGGGCGGATGCTGCCTCACGTATTTCGGCGACGGTGCGATCAACCAGGGCGCGTTCCACGAAGCCGCAAACCTCGCATCGCTGTACAAGCTCCCCGTGCTGCTCATTGTGGAGAACAACGAGTACGCGATGGGCACCGCCGTCCACCGCGCCTCGGCGGAGCCCGACCTCTACAAGCAGGCATACGCGTACGATATGAAAGGTGCCATCGTGGACGGCATGGACCTGTTCGAGGTCTACCACGCGATGCAGGAACTGGCCGACGAGGCCCGTGAGGGTAAGCCGGCGCTCGTTGAGGTACGCACGTACCGCTACCGCGGCCACTCGATGTCGGACCCCCAGAAGTATCGCACGAAGGAGGAGCTGGAGGCGAAGAAGGACGAGGATCCGATTCTCCGTGTCAAGAAGTACCTCCTCGATAACGAACTGGCGACCATCGAGAAGTTAGATGACTTGGACGAGAGCGTGAAGGCCGAGGTGATGGCTGCTGTGGAGTTCGCCGAGAACAGCCCCGTCCCCGAGATCGAGACGATGTACGAGGATATTTATACCCAGTCTGACTATCCCTTTCTCGTCTAATTACCCTTTCGCCCGAAGGGCCTATACGTAATACGCAACACGAAATACGACCCATCCTATTGCGTATTCCGTGTTTCGTATTTCTCTTTCCAACCTATGCCAGAACTTCAACTCAGAGAAGCCCTCCGCGCGGCGATGACCGAGGAGATGGAGCGCGACGAGAACGTCTTCCTCATGGGCGAGGAGGTAGCCGAGTACGACGGCGCCTACAAGGTCTCGCAGGGGATGCTGGAACAGTTCGGCGCGAAGCGGATTATCGACACGCCGATCTCGGAGAACGGGTTTGCCGGCCTCGGAATAGGCGCGGCGATGATGGGGCTGCGCCCGATCATAGAGTTTATGACGTGGAACTTCACGTTCGTCTGCTTCGACCAGATCATCTCCAACGCGGCGAAGGTGCGCTACATGAGCGGCGGCCAGGTGAAGGTGCCGATCGTGTTCCGGGGAGGCAACGGCGGGGCCGGGCAGCTCGGCGCAACGCACTCCAACTCGGTTGAGCCGTTCTACGCCAACGTGCCTGGCCTTAAGGTCATCGCACCCTCCAACCCCGATGATGCGAAGGGCCTCCTCAAGAGCGCCATCCGCGACGACGACCCCGTGCTCTTCCTCGAATCCGAAGTGATGTTCGGGATGAAGGGCGAGGTCTCCGACGCGGAGGACTACACGCTGCCCATCGGCAAGGCGCGCATTGCCCGTGAGGGTGACGACGTGACCATCGTGGCGCACTCAAAGAGCTACTGGCTGGCAATGGAAGCCGCCGAGGAACTCGGCAAGCAAGGCTACGAGGCCACGGTCATCGACCCGCGCACCATCCGCCCGTTTGATTTCAACGCGGTCGTCGAGTCGGTGTTGAAGACCAACCGCCTCGTCATTGTCGACGAGTCAAGTCCGTTCGGCGGGATTGCCTCCGAGGTCGCCTTCCAGATTCAAAGCCGCTGCTTCGATCACCTCGACGCGCCCATCGCGCGCGTTACCACCAGGGACACCCCTGCTCCGTACGCCAAGAACCTCCTCGCCGCGTGGATGCCGTCCGTTGATGAAGTGATCGAGGCAGCCAAACAAGTCCTGTACGTCAACTAAAGGGTAAAGTGAAAAGTGTAAAGGGTAAAGTGAGCAGAAGAGTGCTCCAAAGACACGAAGGTTGCTATCCTTCCAGCTTCCTTCTGATCTTTTTGTCCTCTACCCGACTGATTAATGCGCGCTCGCAAGAGGCATTCCACGCCGCACCATCCACACTTCACCCTTCACCCTTTACCCTTTAAACCATGGCTATCGCGGTTGAAATGCCCAAAATGAGCGACACGATGGAGGAGGGCGTCCTCGTTTCGTGGCTGGCAGAAGAAGGGGATGCCGTCTCGGCAGGAGATGTGATCGCGCAGGTCGAGACCGACAAGGCCACGATGGACCTTGAGGTGTACGACGACGGTGTGCTGCTCAAGAAGGTGGTGGCCGAGGGCGCGAGCGTACCCATCGGCGGACTGATTGCCGTACTCGGAAGCGAAGGGGAGAGCGCCGACGACGTGCTGGCGCAATACGCAGGTGGCGGAGCTTCCGCACCGGCAGACGCCCCAACCGAATCCGCTACCGAACCTGCGCCCACAAGCAAAGTGTCCGGCGATGGTGCAGCGGCGGAGCCCCAGGAGGCGATCGCCGTGCACCCAAACGGAGACGTAAAGGCCTCGCCGCTGGCGCGCAAAATGGCCCAGGATGCGGGGCTCGACATCGCCACGGTCATCGGAACGGGCCCGGATGGCCGCGTGGTCAAGCGCGACATCCAGGCCGCGCTGGGTGGCGTTGCCCCGACCATTGCGGCGACTGCGATGCCACGTCCGGCGCCCATGCCTGCTCCGGTCTTCTCTGGAGCGGAGTTCGAGTCCGTACCGCTCTCGCAAATGCGCAAGACGATTGCGCGCCGGCTGGCCGAGAGCAAGTTCACCGCGCCGCACTTCTACCTCACCATCGAGGTGGACATGGAGAATGCCGTGAGCGCGCGGAAGTCGATCAACGAGATCGGCGAGGCGCGAGGCGATAGCAAAGTGTCCTTCAACGACCTGATTACCAAGGCTTGTGCGATGGCGCTGAAGATGCACCCAGCCGTGAACAGCTCGTGGATGGAGGCCGAAGGAGCAATCCATCGCCACAACCGCGTCAACGTGGCGGTGGCCGTAGCTATCGACGAGGGCCTCGTCACGCCCGTCATCCGCGACGCCGACCTCAAGACGATCACGCAAATCGCTGCCGAGACGAAGGATCTGGCCGGACGCGCCCGCGAACGAAAGCTCGATCCGAGTGATTGGGAGGGCTCGACCTTCACGACGAGCAACCTGGGCATGTTCGGGATCGAGGAGTTCACGGCCATCATCAACCCGCCGAACGCGTGCATCCTCGCCATCGGCAGCATCATAGACGTGCCTGTCGTGAAAGACGGTGCGGTCGTCCCCGGCAAGCGAATGCGCGTAACACTCTCGTGCGACCACCGCGTGGTAGATGGCGCAACCGGCTCGGCCTTTCTCGGCGACGTGAAGCGCTTCCTTGAGGACCCGGTTCGGATGGTTGTTTGATCGTGCTTCGAACTTGGTCCTTCGTTTTTGGGTTTTGATGTGTGGTCGGCGGAGCTGAG
>JADFQN010000063.1 GCA_022561755.1 Bacteroidota bacterium | reverse complement strand
GCCGTGCTAGCGTCCCTCAGCAAAACCAACCGCCTCGTCGTTCTTCACGAGGCCACACGAATGGCCGGATTCGGCTCTGAAATCGCGGCTGAGATCGCGGAGGCAGCCTGGGAGCACCTCGATGCGCCGCCTATCCGCGTAGGCGCAGAGGCGACGCCGGTGCCTTTCTCCAAATCGTTGGAGGCGATCTACTCCGCGAAGGGGCGGTTAGCCGGGGCCATCAAGCGGGTGCTGGCTTATTGAGGTATCGGCGTGAGGGGCGGAGGTCATGCGTCGGTATCCGTGTACGATTGTAGCGCCAGGTTTTCCGAGTCTTCGTCCCACCGCGCGGGGTTGTCCGCGATATACGAACGGATACGGTTCAGGTCGTCGTCGTCGCGCACGATGTGTTCGTAATAATTGCGTTGCCAGACATCATGAATACTCGTGTTCGCACGAATCCATTTGGTCACCCCAATTTTGAACCCGCGCACGACGGACCCAACGGTTTTCGATGGTGATCGAAATGCCGTTGTGCCAGACGCGGGTGCAGCACGCGGCATTCCGCATATGGGCGACAAACCTTTCGCCCCGGTGTTGGGTTCAGGCGAAACATTCTTCGCCCCTACGAACGCATCGTCGACAATCCAAATAATGCCGTGTACTTGGTTTGGCATGATCACGAACGCATCCAATTCCACGTGCGGGAAATGATCGGGAATTGCTTTCCAACACTCCTCGGCGACACGGCCCGCATCGTTCAATCGCATCTCCCCATTTACAACTTCACCAAACAGGCACGCTTTGTTCTGGGCGTTGATCGTCGCGTAGTACGCGCCGGGGCCACGGTAATCGTATCCCTTGAGACGAATGGACCTCCGGTGGTGTTTTTTAGGAGTCGTATCGCCTCATTCCCACCTGCTATCGAACCACGAGCCGCCGGGTCTGGCGGTTTTGTTCGCCCATCACCCGGACAACGTAGACGCCGCTCGGCAACTCTCTTGTCGAGATGATCACACGGTGGCTACCCGCAGCCAACACGCCGTCGTGGACCATCCTGACACGCCGCCCAAGTAGATCGAATACCTCGATACGAACGGTTTGCGCAGCCCCGACATCCAGCCGTAGAGCGCTTTCGCTTTGTGCCGGATTGGGGAAGGGCGGCGACAGCCGCAGGCTGGAAGCAGCGGGCGTTTCGTCTTCTGTACTCACCACCACACCGTCCAGCACAAAATGGAAGGTGCCGACCGCACGCACCTCACCATCGTAGAAAAACGGGAAACCGACGATCATTTCGATAGGATCGGGCGGTTGGGTATCCGAATCCGGTGCGGTATATGTAATTCCGCTGTCCGTTCCTGAATCGTATGTGTACAGAGTAATTACTTCCTCTACAAGCCAGTGGTCTCCTCCATCGCCAAGAGCATATCCGCTTACCCCCACAAACCAGTCTGGGCTTGGTGCAAGCATACTCACCAACGAAACGAGCGGGTAGTCCGAGTTCAGATCGAACGTGAGCGAAACGCTTCCCGGCGACGTTCCGATCCCGTCGCCCGACAGCACGGCGAAGGCATCGCCGGCCGTGATGAGGTCGCTGACTTCGCTCTCCAGCAAGGTCTTGCTTCCGGTTTCGGCCATGCTTTCTATGCCGGGCGAGGCAAGGCCGCCGGGCTCCCAGAGCGTCACTGTGCCCCTGTGAGCAGCACCTACGAGTCCGGAGAAGTGCGGGTCTGGAGGGAAGTCGTCGGGATGTGTCGCAGCGCTCCAGGTGCTTTCAAACGTCACCGTGTACGTGGCGGTAGAAAACTGCGCCGACGAGGCAATCGGCAACAGAAGAAGGGCAATGACGAGCGTACGCATGAGAGTTCGAGGGCTGCCGGAACGACAGGATAAGTATCGGACGATAACCAGCCGCACACATCACAAAACAAAGAAGGCAGTACTCAGCCGTCCAATTCCGTTGTGAGGTGATGGCTACGGAATCAACTCCATCGCAGCTTCCATGACCTCCGTCTCGGAAGGATGCTCGGCGGCCGGCTCTTCTTCACCAAAGAACGGAATGTTGATGTCTTGCTGCATGAGGGCAGCAGCAACCACAGCGTTGAGATCACCCGATATCTTTACCAGCACCAGTTCTTCCTCGCCCATTACAACCGCGAGAAGATCGACGACGATGTTGTCCCTCTCTTTGTAAACGACCCAGACGGCTTCCGATTCCTCTCGGATGCCGGCAAGGAGGTACCAGTCGTCTCGTTCGAGGTAGCTGCGGAGGCGGCCTGGCATGCGCAGCGACGCCGCCTCGAACGCGCCGTTCACGTCGTAGCGGGCGAACTGTACGCGGCGGACTTCGGAAAGAACGGCCCGAGCCATTTCGGCATCCTCGTCGCCACCTAAGCCGGCCAGCCAACTGGCCAGGCCCAGCGAGATCCGTCCGAAGGACATGGCGTAGCCGTCGCCGATACGTGCTTCCGGCGCCTGGCGGGCAAGGTCGTTGCGGACGCGCATGAGTTCATACGACGCACATCCCGAAACGCTGGTGCCAAGAAAAAGGAGAATGAGCAGGTTTCGCATGGCGGTCACCCGTCGTTGTAGTCTTCCAACTCGGGCACATGGAACCGGCTGCCGAGCCGCCCGATCTGCGCGGGGTCAATCCGCCCGTCGATGGTGACGAACGTGGCTTCGTCATCTTCCTCGTCGATACTCATGACCACGAGGCCGTCAATCACGTCGCCCGAGATTTTGAGGTAGATGAACACCTCTTCGCCTTCATCGCGGACCCGGACAAGCGTCTCCCACCCGTCACGCTCGAACGAGCGAGCCAGCTCGCGGATCT
The DNA here is from genome assembly GCA_022561755.1 of Bacteroidota bacterium. Taxonomy (GTDB): domain Bacteria; phylum Bacteroidota; class Rhodothermia; order Rhodothermales; family Rubricoccaceae; genus JAHEJB01. The sequence continues at coordinate 14,381 of JADFQN010000063.1, read as the reverse complement.
CGCCGGACACACCGGGGCGCGCCGAACTCAGGCGGTACTGGCGGACATAGATGCCGCGCAGGTCGTCCACCATCGACGCAAACTCGGGCTCTTTGTGCCGGCTGGCCTCGGCCACGAGGCGTAGGATAGCGCCGCGGAGGTTCACCTCTATGCGCGCTTCCTCGTTGAACAGAGCGTCGAGATTGTCTGGGCTCAGTACGCTAGGCTGAGCAAGGGCCGCAGGCGCCAAAAGCACTACGAAAAGGCCACAGAAGGCAAGTTGTTGGAGATGTGTAGGCATGGTTTCAGGGGTTTACTGGATGGTGTTAAGAGATTCGTGAAGCGGCCGCACGACTTCTTCGGCAAGCACTTCATATTGGATGTACGCGCCGGCGTCGCGCCCTGCATCGCTTATGAGGGACAGGGCGAACTCCACTTCCTGCCGGGCTTGTGCGATCTCTTCGGCGGAGTACTCGGCCTCCGGAGAGTTCAACAGGAACGGCAGCGAGCCGAGGCCCAGCACGAGGAGGATCGTAGCCGCAAGCGCAATGGCACGCCACCGGCGGATACGCGGCTGCGGACTTGACGCCACGGCCGGCCGATCAACTCGTCCGTTCTGTGAGGCCTGGGCTTGCGCCAGAGCACGCTCGAACACGTCATCCGGGCATGGTTCCAGTTCCAATTCACCGAATGCAGTGGTCATCTGGAGTGCCACTTTGTGCTCAGCGGCGCATTCGGGGCACGCGGCAATGTGCTTCTCGAACTGGCGGGCCGTTTCTGGCTCGAGGTCGCCGTCGAGGTAGGAATCAAAACGATCCATCACCTCGTGACAATCCGGTGTGATGAGCGGTGTGTTCATGGAGTCAGTTCCTCGGCGGGTATGGTCTGGCGAAGTGTGGAACGAAGGCGTTTGCGAGCGCGGTGGAGGTATACCTTCGTGGTAGAGAGGGGCAGGTCGAGCGTTTCCGCGAGTTCCTTGTACGAAAGCCCGTGGATCTCGCGGAGGACGACGAGGCTGCGGTACGGCTCGTCAAGCTGCTCAATCGCGTGCTCGAGAAACACGCGGAAGTCAGATGACTCCGCGAGCCGGTCGGGCGTTGGAGCGTCGTGCGCGAAGTCATCGATGGACGGGGTTGCAGGCGTATAGGCTTGCCTCGTCTTGTTCTTGCGAAGCAGGTCGAGGCACGCATTTCGGGTCACCTTCAGCACCCACGCCTTCCGCCTAGCTGGGTCAATCTGCTCGCCTCTTTGCCACAAGCGTACGAGCACCTCCTGCGTTACGTCGGCGGCGTCCTCGCGGCATCCGAGAAAGCGGACGGCGAAGTCGTAGATCCGATGGCGATGGTCGGCGAGGACCGAAGAATCGAGCGACATGCGTACCGGGGGTTCGCTCGGAAAGACGCGCGGGGTGGGAGAAAGGTTACACGTCGATCCGGTGATCCGCTTTCGTTAGTCGACGCCGCAGGTCTTCAGAACCCGTCGGATGGCGCCGATCCGGCCGCGGGGCAATTCTCTGGTCCGGACCGCGTCTTCCAGGCATTGCAGGATCGTCCATGCCTCTTGCGTCGGATTTCGACCCTTCATTTCATCGGCGAGCCGCGCGGCCTTGTCCGCCAATCGGGCGGTCTCCTGATCTGTCAGCGGCCGGGGTTGCATGCCGCACGCTACGGCCGCCGGGTGTCAGACGGCGTCATGCGCGGAATCTCCTATCGATTCCTCGCTGAACAAAGTCACGAGAGAATCAATCGACAGGTCTTTCCACATTTGCAACGACAGCTCCTCGACGCCTGCGCCCTCGGCAGATCCCTCCATGATGGCGTTGTATTCCTTGTGGGCGGCTAAGATTGCGTCGTGGTCATCCTTCTCAAGTGCCCTCGCAAACTGCCCAGCCGCACCTACGACTTCGTGCAGAACGCTCTTTCGTTTCTTGGCGAGATCCAAAACGGCCGGGCTGGCGACTAATTCGAGCCTTGTGAGGTTGAACTGTGCTTTCAGTAGGTGGATGTTGAAGTGGCGAAGCTGTTCCGCTGCGGCATCTTGAGCCTCTGTTCCCTCGGCTAGGTTCAGGAGCTTCACGACGTCCGGATGCCAGTGTATTGTTATCAACTCGGCACCAAGCTCTTGGTCTCTGTCGAGATAGCCCTGGTACGCCTCAAACCGTAGTTCGTATGCTTTCTGACGCGCTACCCATTGGTTTTCAACCTTCAGTTTATTGAGATCGCGCCTATGATCGAGCCATCTGTTGATCAGGGCAAAGGCACCGATGACGCCCGCCGAAATCCAGCCGCCCCAAACCGCGATAAACTCCGCCATCACATCTCCAGCTCCACCAGCCGCCAGTTAACCTTGCTGGTTTGCTGGAGGCGAGCTACATAGTGATTTCTGATCATCGCACCGAAGCCATTTTGCGCGTCAACATACGCCCGAACCGTGTAACACCCCCCGCCATTCTGGATCACGTTGGCGCAGAGATCTCCGAACAGGCTTGGGAAGTCCGCCATCGAGGGCGAGCGGCGCGTATCTCCTCCGCATCGAAGCAGGCGACATGCACTCAACTCAGCAGGTGGTTATTCTTCGGTGAGCGGGCTCAAGCCCCATCCCCGCCCAGCAGCCGGCTCCCCTCGAATGCCTTGGCCTCGTCGATGAAGACCTGGAGGTGCGGGAAGGGGATCTCGATCCCCGCCGACTTGAGCGTGGTGAAGACCAGCTCCCGGTAATCCGCCCGCACCGGAGACTCCATGGATGTCTCCTTCAGGTAGAGCCGCAATTCCATGCTCACGGCCGAGTCCGACAGTTCCGTGACGACGACCTTCGGCGGACAGCTCGGATCGAGGCGGTCGTCCGGCTGGATTGCCTGAATGACAACCCGCCGGGCTTCATCGGGGGATTCTTTGTACGCGATGCCAAAGGGAACGCGCACGCGTAGCGTGTCCAGCATCGTATGGTTGATGATCTTTTCGGTGATCATCTTCGCGTTGGGGATAATCGCTATTTGGTTGTCGAGCGTTCTCAATCGTGTAGAACGCAGGGTGATTTCCTCAACCGTTCCAAAGGTATCCTGTATCCTGATGTTGTCGCCAACGCGGAAGGGGCCGTCAACGAGGATGGTTATGCCTGCAATCAAGTTTTCCAGCGTGTCCCGTGCGGCAAACCCGAAGGCAATGCCCGCGATACCGAGACCGGCGATCAGCGCAGTCACGTTGATGCCAAGCTGGCCGAGGACCGTGAGGGCGGCGAAGGACAAAAGCACCAGCCGCAGCGCCTTGATGGCCAACTGGCGCACGCCCGCACTCACCCTGTGAGACCGAATCAGCGCATTGCTCAATACCTTGTTGAGCACCCGGTACACCACGTAGAACACTACGGCAACGACGAGCGCCGGCACAATGTGCGCAATCGTGAAGTCGAGGAGCGCTCCGCCGAACGTACCCGCCGCCTCTCCCAGCCGGCCCTGCGCAATGAGGTCGCCCGCCTCACCGACTGATTCGCCCAGCGCAACAATCCCAGTCGAATCGATAGCGGCTCCAGCGGAGTCGCTCGCGGCTTGCGCGGCCGCCAGCGAGTCGCGCGCAGCCACAGAATCGGCCATCAGAGAAGATGCGGCTAGAGTATCGGCAGCGGCTTGCATCATCTGTCGCGGTTATTTGATGCTTGGAGAGTGTTCTGAAGCAACATTGCAATGGTCATGGGCCCAACGCCGCCGGGCACGGGCGTGATCCACCCCGCCTTCTCGCTGACGGCCTCGAAATCTACATCGCCCACGAGGCGATAGCCGCGTTCGCGCGTCGCGTCGTCCACACGGTTGATGCCCACATCAATCACCGCTGCGCCGTCCTTCACCATGTCCGCCGTAATGAAGCTTGCCCGCCCGATGGCCGCGATCAGGATGTCCGCCTGCCGAGTTATTTCGGGGAGGTTGCGCGTCCGGCTGTGGCACACGGTTACGGTGCAATCCACTCCACGCCGGAGCAGCAGGGTGGCCATCGGTTTGCCCACGATGTTCGAGCGACCCACGATCACGGCGTGAGCGCCGGCCGTTTCCACGCCGCTGCGTCGGAGCAATTCTACGATGCCGGCCGGTGTGCAAGGCTCAAATCCGTCCTGACCGAGTACCAGTCTTCCCACGCTTACGGGATGGAAGCCATCCACGTCCTTGTTCGGGTCGACGGCGAGGATCACTTTTTCCTCGTCAATGTGGTCGGGGAGGGGAAGCTGCACGAGGATGCCGTCCACGCCCGGGTCGTTGTTGAGACGATCGACGAGGGCGAGGAGGTCGGCCTCCCGCATATTTGCCGGTTGGAGCAGCGTCTCCGCGTTGATCCCCACTTCCTCCGACGCACGCTTCTTGCCACGCACGTACGACTGCGAGGCCGGGTCATCCCCCACCAGAACCACGCGGAGAGCAGGCGCCCGCTTCCCTTCTGCGATGCGAGCATTCACGCCTGACTTGACTTCAAAACGGATGTCGGCCGCGATCTGCTTGCCGTCAATAATGTTTACGATTGCGGGTTCGGTCACGGGAGAACGGAAGGGTGAGAGGGGCGTGAAAGTTACCTTGAGGCAGGCTACGACTTGGACTCCGAAGTAACTTCTCAGCAACAGTTCGTAATTCAACCGCAAGCACAGCCAATATGCCGATTAGAGTCGGGATTCTTGGGGCAACCGGGGCCGTCGGCCAGACGTTCGTCGATTTGCTCGACGGGCATCCGCTGTTCACGATCACCGCGTTGGCGGCGTCGGAGCGCTCGGCGGGGAAGACCTACCGCGAGGCCGCGAACTGGATCGGGGGCAACGAGATACCGGATCGTGTGGCAGAGATGATGGTCCAATCTTGCAAGCCCGTCCTGGATTGCGACTTCGTTTTTTCGGGCCTGGATGCAAGCGTAGCTGGTGATATTGAGGGCGCTTTTGCGCGCGCGGGCTATCCAGTTATTTCCAACGCCCGCAATTATAGGATGGAGCCGGACGTGCCGCTCCTCATCCCGGAGGTGAACCCCGGCCACACCGCGCTCATCGGCCGTCAAGACTGGGGAGGCAGCGGTGGATTTATTGTCACCAATCCGAACTGTTCTACCGTCGGTCTGGTAATGGCGCTCAAGCCGCTGCACGATGCCTTCGGCGTTGCAGCGGCCCACGTCGTGACGTTGCAGGCGCTTTCGGGCGCAGGCTATCCGGGCGTCTCCTCGCTCGACATCATGGGCAACGTCATTCCGCACATCGGCGGGGAGGAGGCCAAGATGGCAACAGAGACGCGCAAGCTGCTCGGTACGCTCACCGAAGCAGGTGTTGAGCCGGCCGACGTCACGATCTCGGCGCAGTGCAACCGCGTGCCGGTTCTCGATGGCCATATGGAGTGCGTATCGGTCCGGTTGAAGGCGCCGGCGTCCGCCGAAGAAGCCGCCAACGTGATGGCTTCGTTCGAGAGCCCGCTGGCCGGTATGGGGCTTTCCACGGCGCCCGAGTTCCCGATCCGGGTCTTTGAAGACGAGCGCTTCCCCCAGCCACGCCGCCACGCGATGGCAGGCGGCGGCATGCAGGTCTCCGTGGGCAAGGTGAGGGAGTGCCCCGTGCTCGGCGTGAAGTTCGTCGTGCTCTCCCACAACACGATCCGGGGCGCGGCGGGAGGCGCAATCCTCAATGCCGAATTGCTCAACGCCCAGGGCCGCCTCGTCCGCCGGACTGAAGCCGTTGCTGTGGAATGAATGTCGATATCAGAAGGGCCGAGATCAGCGACCTTGAGCAGGTGCTTCAACTCTGGTCGTTGCTGCATCGCACGCACGAGGCTCTCGATCAGCGGTACAAACTGTCCGCGGATGCACCGCTACGGTGGTCAAACGACTTCCGGGAGTTTGTTCGTAGCGACCAATACCGCTATTTCGTGGCCGAGGCCGGCGCGGGCAAACTGGTAGGCCTGCTGGTCGCACAGGCCACATTCCCGACGCCACTTTATGAGCCGGAGCTCTACGTCCACATCGACGAGTTGATTGTGGCGCACGACTTCCGCGGGCAGGGAATCGGGGGACGCCTCGTCCGCGAAGCCCTTCAGTGGTCCGATGAAATCGAGGCTGTGGACGTTCGCGCAGGCGTCCTCGCGTCCAACGTAGAGAGCCGCTCGTTCTGGAAGCGCCTCGGCGGTGAGGACTACTCGGTGCAGGTGATCATCACGCGCGACTGAGGGTTGGTTGTTAGTGTTTGATAGTTAGTGGGCTGCGGATGGCAGGTTTCGGATTGAAGGTTTTAGATTGAAGGTTTCGGATTGAAGGTTTCGGATTGAAGGTTTTAGATTGAAGGTTTTAGATTGAAGGATTTGAAGCTCCCTTCTTTTCTTCATTCTCCCTTTCTCACGTTCCGAAATCCGAAATCCGAAATCAGTCTTCAGTCCTCCGGCTCCTGTACACCTGCCGCCTGACCACTGCCTCCTGATCCCCTAATACCGGCAGACTGCCTTCGCATAATTCCACGCCGCTTCCAAAGCTCCTGGTGGGATTTCGTCGGTTACGAGCGCCTCGCCGATGGCGTTCAGCACCACAAACTGAAGGCGTTCGGCATTCCGCTTTTTGTCGGTTTGCATGGCTTCCGTCAACGTCTCCACGGAGAGCCCCTCCAGCGAGCCGGCGATGGGGATACGTGATACAAGAGCGTCTGCCCGATTTAAAGCTGCCGGGAGCGCATCCTCCCGAATCGTGCTACCAGATTGCACCGAACCCGATAGATGCAACGCTGCACGCATCCCCGCGGCCACGGCCTCGCCGTGTGTGAACGTACCGTAGCCTGTTACCCGCTCGATGGCGTGGCCGAAGGTGTGGCCGAAGTTGAGGAGCTTTCGTTTGCCGATCTCAAGCTCGTCCTCGGTGACGATAGCCGCTTTTATCGAGGCGGAGCGATACACCATTTCCGCAACGGTGCTTTCTTCCTTCCGCAAGATGTCATCCCATCGGCTCTCCAGCCAATCGAAGAGCCGGACATCCGCAATCAGCGCCTGCTTGACGATCTCTGCCAGCCCGCTTGTGTAGTCGCGCTCCGGCAGCGTGGCGAGGGTGGAGGGATCCACCAGCACAAGGCGCGGCTGGTAGAACGTCCCGATCAGGTTCTTTCCGGCTGGATGATTGATGCCTGTCTTTCCGCCTATCGAACTGTCCGCCTGGGCGATGAGCGACGTTGGGATCTGCACGAGTGGGAGGCCACGCAATAATGTTGCTGCCAGATAGCCCGCCAAATCTCCCACGACACCGCCTCCAAGGGCAATCACGGTTTGCCGGTCGATGGGCTGCTCCAGCGCCCAGTCGTACATCCGGCCAAGCATCTCGGCTGATTTGGACGCCTCGCCGGCTGGGATGGTGTGCGATCTGGTCGTCCAGCCGGCATCCCCAAGCACACTCTTCAACGGTTGGAGGTAATGCTCCGCAACGTTCTCATCCGTAACGAGCAACGCTTGGCCGCGCTGCAATCCGACTTCCTCAAAAAGCTGGGGCGCATCCGAGAGCGGTGCAAAGCGGATGCGGTAGCCTCGGCCGTGAGGCAAATTAACCGTGATGAATGAGGAGTTCGATGCGGGCATGGGCGAAGCTAGGTGAACCGCGTACGGTGATGCACGTCCGGCATATATTCTAGGAGTCTGTCGGACTTAGGACGGATCTACTGCGGCGGCGGTAAACCGGACCATTCCCTAGGTCTTTTTCGTTACATAGCCCCACTATGCGCCTCAAAAGACCAAGAAACTGGTCCAATTTCCCCCTCGCCTCGCTACAATCCCCTAAGTCAGACAGACTCCTAGCGTCGCCCTTCCCGCCATTTACCCCGTTCATAATGATCCGCCTATTTCTTGTGAGTTGCTTCGGCGTGCTTCTCGTCGGTTGCAGCCATGAAACCGCTCCGATGCAGGTCGATGTCGTCGAGATGCCGGTGCCGGGCACGGACTTCTCTGATCCCGAAGCCGCCCAAGCTGCGGCTCAGGCGTTTCTCGATACGTACACCGAGATACTTCTGCCGCTCTATTACGAATCGGCCGAAGCCGAATGGGCGGCCAACACCCACATTGTGGAGGGCGACGATACGAATGCCCAGCGCGTGCAAGCGGCTAACGAAGCCCTCGCTGCGTTCACTGGAAGCGCCGAGAACATCGCGCAGGCCCGCTTCTTCTTGCAGATGCGCGGCCGCCTGACGGACTTGCAGGTTCGACAGATAGAGGCCGTGCTCTACGAGGCGGCCTCTAACCCGCAGACGGTTCCTGAGCTTGTGAGCGAACGGATCGCAGCCGAAACCGCGCAGAACGAACAGCTATTCGGATTCACGTACATGTTGAATGGGGAAGAGGTGACGACCAACGACATCGATCGCATCCTGCGTGAATCCACCGACGTGGCTGAGCGGCTCGCTGCCTGGGAGACCTCCAAAACGGTAGGGCCAACCCTCACGGATGGTCTCGAGCGGTTGCGTGACCTCCGCAATAGTGTAGTTGGAGCACTGGGATACGATGATTACTTCACGTATCAAGTGAGTGACTATGGTATGACCAGTGAGGAGATGGTGCAGCTCATGCGGCAGATCAACGACGAACTCCGACCGCTGTACCGCGAACTGCACACGTACTTTCGCTACCAACTGGCGGAGCAGTACGGCGTGCCCGTCCCCGAACTCCTCCCGGCGCACTGGCTGCCCAACCGCTGGGGGCAGGACTGGGGCGCGCTCGTCTCCGTGGAAGGCGCCGACATCGACCCGGCCCTCGAGGAGCGCGGCGCCGCGTGGCTGGTGGAGCAGTCCGAGCGCTTTTACGTGTCGCTCGGCTTCGATCCGCTGCCGTCGTCGTTCTACGAACTGTCGTCGCTCTACCCGCTGCCCGACGGAGCGGACTACAAGAAAAACAACCACGCCAGCGCCTGGCACCTCGATCTGCAAGACGATGTCCGCTCGCTCATGAGTATAGAGCCCAACCGCGACTGGTACGAGACCACGCACCACGAGCTCGGGCACATTTACTACTACATGGCCTACACCAACCCGGACGTGCCGCCGCTGCTTCGGGGCGGGGCCAACCGCGCCTACCACGAGGCGGTGGGAAGTTTGATGGGCCTTGCCTCGCTCCAGCCGCGCTTTGTTACGGAAGTGGGATTGACTCCGGAAGGCGATCCGCCGGACGCTATCCAGGCGCTGTTGAAGGAAGCCCTCAACTACGTGGTTTTCATTCCTTGGTCGTCGGGTGTAATGACGGAGTTCGAGCACGACCTGTACGTCAACGAGTTGCCGCGTGAGCAGTGGAATGCCCGGTGGTGGGAGCTAAAGCGACAGTACCAGGGCATTGCGCCACCGGACGAGGCCCGGGCGGCAGTCGGCAGCGCCTTCAACGACGCGGCCACGAAAACGCACATCAACAACGACCCGGCGCAGTACTACGACTACGCGCTGTCGTTTGTGCTGCTCTTCCAGCTCCACGACCACGTTGCGAGCGAGATCCTCCACGAAGACCCGCGCGACACGAACTACTTTGGGCGTGAGGAGGTGGGCGATTTCCTCAAGGAAATTCTGATGCCCGGCGCTACCGTGGACGGCAACGAACTCCTCCGCCAAACCACGGGCGAGAGCCTCTCTGCCCGCGCCATGCTGGAGTACTTCGCACCGCTCATGGCATGGCTGCAGGAGCAGAACGGCGGGCGGGTGCACACGATCTAGCACCTTCCATGGATACGTGGGATGGTTTGGTAGAGCGACACCCGGCCGAGAACAAACAACCTTGTCATGCCGAGCCCGTCGAGGGATCTCAATATGGAGTGCCGCCCAACCTCGAAGCTTTTGTATTAAGATCCTTCAACTGCACTCGCTTCGCTCGTTCCGTTCAGGATGACAAGTTTGAGGGCTTGGTCGTCGCTGAACGATCTCTGGCGACAGCGCATCTCCTCACGGCTACCTCGTCCGGCACTCGCTCCGAGAATACGGGGAAATCACGTAATCACGTATTCACGTAATCACGTCCCTCCTCTATGTTCCACGTCTTCGCCGTCCCGCACGCTTGCGGGATTGCGGGGCAGTCCATCCTTCCCTCTACCAAACCCTCAGGTACACCTCATGGGACTTCTCTCTTTTATCAGCAACGCCGGACGCGACATCTTCGGCGGCAACAAGGGCAACGAGGCCCAGCAAATCAAAGCGGAGATCGAAAAAGAGCTTGGCGGCAATGTTTCCAACATCGGCGTGATGTTCAACGAGGGGAAGGTCACCCTTCAGGGCGAGGCCAAGAGCCTGGCCGCCAAGGAGAAGGCCGCGCTGATCGCCGGCAACGTGAAAGGCGTAGAGTCTGTAAACGACGACCGCCTCAACGTAGCCGGCGCGCCGGCGCCCGCTTCCACTACGCGGTACTACAAGATCCAGTCGGGCGATTCGCTCTCCAAGATCGCGAAAGAGTTCTACGGCGACGCCAACCGCTACAACGACATTTTCGAGGCCAAAAAGGAGGTCATCAAAGACCCCGACCTCATCTATCCGGGGCAGCAGATCCGCATTCCGTAGCCTACATCCTTCAAACTCGCCAGGTTTAGCCCATTTTCATAAAAGCCACTTTTTTTCGCCCAGCGCCTTGCTCGTTTGAGGGCTGGGCACTATTCTATTTCACCTAGTGGTTTACGGGATTCAATCCTAGGCCCCGATTTCCACTTCTCACTGACTCTCCCCTAACCAAACTAAGGTGCACCACTATGAGAGCTATTCTACTTCTCGCAGCCCTGCTGATGGCCGCGAGTCCCGTTCTGGCACAGAATTGGGACGAAACGGAGGACGGCGGCGGTGATGCGGGTGACCTACCTGGTAGTGCTCAGGCCGTAGGCGCTGGGCCATACACATCGATCACTGGTGAGATCGACTCATCCAGCGATGTAGACATGTATCAAATTGTCATCACTGATGCAGCCGCGTTCTCGGCGACCGCGTGCAACGCCTTTACCGCCGCCGGTACGATCGACCCCGCCATACAACTGTTCGCGGCTGATGGCTCGGGCATATATGAAAATGACGACACGGAGGGTGGTTGTGGCTTCGGAGGCCTTCTGTCGACATTGCCTGCTGGGCATGCATTCTCTCCGACAGAAGACGGCGCCGTTTACTACCTCTCTGTTTCGGGCTGGCAGAACGACCCGCTCGATAGCTCGCTTGCCTTCGTGTTTGACCAGTGTGGGTTCAGCACGGTCTGCGGGCCTGCCGGCGTCGGCCCAGTCGATAGTTGGGATAGCGCCTCCGCATCATCTGGCGTTTACCAGATCGACCTGACAGGCGGCGTAGTGCCTGTCGAGCTTGTGTCCTTTACGGGTGCGGCCAACGGAACGGACGTAACGCTAAACTGGGAGACGGCGTCCGAGACCAACAACGCAGGCTTCGAGGTTCAGATGCTTGACGGCGAAACCTGGAATGCTCTCGGCTTCGTTAATGGCCACGGCACGACGACCGAAGCCCAAACGTATTCGTTCACGGCCGGAGATATTCCGATCGGAACGCATGTGTTCCGGCTCAAACAGATCGACTTCGACGGCGTATTCGAGTACAGCGGCGAGGTTGAGGTAACGGTTGAGACACCGGGTACCCACCTGATCTCGAGCGCCTATCCGAACCCGTTCAATCCGCAGAGCCAGTTCACCCTGGCAGTTGCCCAGGAGCAGCATGTAACGGCTGAGTTGTACAACACACTCGGTCAGCGCATTGCGGTTCTGTTTGAGGGCACGGTAGAGGCGAACCAGCCGCAGCTCGTCACGATTGACGGCGCCGGTCTTTCGAGCGGCATGTATATCGTGCGTGTGAACGGCGAGAACTTCAGCGATGCACTCAGCGTGACTCTGCTGAAGTGACGACGCATCGCGTCGTCATCCTGAATCCCGCCTAGCAGGGCGAAGGATTTCGTTCAAGTAAGCGGTCGGCCTCGGTTTTCGGGGCCGACCGTTTCAGTTGGTACCTACCGCAAAAGCAAGTGGGACATCGAGGCCAACCGCGAGGTCATCAAGGATCCGGACCTGATTTATCCGGGGCAGCAGATCCGCATTCCGTAGCCGAAAAGCCGCCTAGGACCGACATTCCGACTCTGAGATCACGGTGCAGCACCCAGCCAATCCACCCCCTGTTTCTTCGCATGGCTCAGAAACGGTCCCCCTTGTGAAGGGGGACATTCTTGTGCCAGAATAGAAGATCTATGAGGGTTTGATCATGATGGCTCAGCAGCGGATTCCCTTTTTGAAGGAGGGCACATTGAGGTGGCCCCCAAGCGTCTCCCTGTTTTAGGAGGCTGTTGAAATACTACGCCGTAAGCGAGGCGCGCGAATCCTGGCCGAGATCAAGGCGCGAAATCGAAGACGAATCGGTGATTCGGCGAGTATTTCGTAACGCAGAGATCGGGCAAGAGGCGCCGCCGCAGGTAGGTGGAGTTTTTCAACAGCCTCTTAGGGGGGACAAATCCCGGCCGGCGGCCGGGATAGGGGGTGAGCGGGCTAAGAGTCTGTCAGATTTAGGCTGATTCTACTGTGGTCTCGATTTCCCGCTCGCCTCGCTATATACTGCCCCGCCTTGGCGGGGAACCCCTAAGCCCAACCGACTCCTCGCCGAAAAGGGTTCAAACCGGCCGAATTGACCCTTTTTCATAAAACCCCAACTTTTTTTGCCAGGCCCTTGCTCGTTTGAGGCCTGGGTGCTATTCTGTTTTTCCTAGTGGTGTACGGGATTCAATCCTAGGCCCCGGCTGCCGCTTCTCACTGACTCTCCCCTAACCAAACTAAGGTGCACCAACATGAGAGCTATTCTACTTCTCGCAGCCCTGCTGATGGCCGTGAGTCCCGTGCTTGCACAGACATGGGACGAAGCAGCTGACGGTGGCGGCGATGCGGGCGATCTACCTGGCTCTGCCCAGGTTCTGAGTCCGGGTACTACTTACACCACCATTACGGGCAATATGTCGGTAACGACGGATGTCGACATGTATCAGATCTATATCAGCGATCCGGCCGGTTTTTCGGCCTCTACGTGCAACAATGCCACCGCCAAGCATGGAGACACCAACTTGCATTTATTTGCTGCGGATGGCTCCGGCGTGTACATGAATGACGACGAACCTGACCCTGGTTGTGCGATTGGAGGCTTCCTTTCGTTGCTGCCCGCCGGAGATCCTAACTCTCCGACGACGGCGGACATCTACTACTTGGCTATTGGGGCATGGCCGGAGGCCTCCTTCGATGCAGGCGGAGGCCGGATCTTTGAAGATTGCGGCTTTACCTCAATTTGCGCGCCGCTCGATAGCGATCCCATCGCTTCATGGGATGGTGGTGCGCTGGGTAATTTTGGAGATTATCAGATCGACTTGACGGGCGGCGTAACGCCCGTTGAACTCGTATCGTTCAACGCAACCGTTAATGGCACAGCCGTTACGCTTAATTGGGCAACGTCGTCTGAAACCAATAATGCCGGCTTTGAAGTCCAGATGCAGAACGGCGAAGGTTGGGATGTGCTGGGCTTTGTAGAAGGCCACGGCACCACCACTGAGGCGCAGACGTACGCGTACACGGCCGGAGACATAGGGGTTGGAACGCATACGTTCCGCCTGAAACAACTCGACTTCGACGGTGTATTTGAGTACAGCTATGAGGTCGAGGCGACGGTCGAGACTCCGGGTAGCCACCTGATCTCGAGCGCCTATCCGAACCCGTTCAACCCGCAGAGCCAGTTCACGTTGGCAGTTGCGCAGGAGCAACGCGTAACAGCCGAGATGTTCAACACGCTCGGACAACGTGTAGCGGTCCTGTTTGAGGGCACGGTAGAGGCGAACCAGCCGCAGCTCGTCACGATTGACGGAGCCGGCCTTGCCAGTGGCATGTATGTCGTTCGTGTGACAGGCGAGCGCTTTGCCGATGCGCTAAGCGTAACGCTCCTCAAGTGATCCCGCAGGGATCATCCTGAGTCGTGCCTACCACGGCGAAGGATCTCCAACAAAAAAAACATCTTCCGCCCGTCGGACTAACACACCGGCGGGCGGACTTCTGTTTTGCGGGGTCCGCGCGCTTTATCTTCCTTACCCGACTGCGAACAACCGTGCACCAACGACGGGCGATACCGAATGAGATCACACAAAATAATACTTCTTTGGGGAATAGCCGCTTGCGCTTCGGCGTCGTTCGCTGGATGTGGGAATGCGAGTGAAACGAATGTGCCAAATGAACCTCTATTTGTCTGGGTCCCTGCCACAGAGACAGGAATCACGTTTGTCAACAAGATTGAAGAAACCGAGGAAGTAAACATCCACACCTTCGAGTATATCTACAACGGCGGTGGAGTGGCTGTTGGTGATGTGAACAACGACAGCCTCCCCGATCTATTTTTCACAGCGACCGTCGGACCCAACAGCCTTTATCTGAACAAAGGGAATTTCGAGTTCGTCGACGTGA